>CAYXPO010000027.1:0-17396 GCA_964466925.1 uncultured Nitrospirales bacterium | reverse complement strand
GGGCGGCGGACGTATTGAATAGCCGCAAGTCCACCGCAATGGGGTCGCCGCCGGTCAGCGTCTTGTTCTGAAAAATGGTTTGGAAGGCCGCCAGGTCATTGGCATCCCCCAGCGTCACCAGGCCGGTCAGCGCCTTCTTTATCTTGTCCTTGTCCACAACATACCAATACAAATCCGGCAGCTTGCCGACGTAATACCCCACCACATTGTAATTATAGAGCCAGGCCGCCGCCACCTCCCCGTAATGCGCGCGTTCCGAAGAAGCAAGAAAACAGTCCACCATGAACGCCTGGGCATAGTCCACCATGCCGTTTTGATCCAGGTCTTTGGTCAGCGGGTTCGCACACAGCAAACAGCCCACAATGGGGATGTCGAGTTCATACAGATATTTCAACGACGGGGCAAACGCGCTGTCCAGGCCCTTGGGCGTGAGGGCCGCGTGGATATAATCGGCCCGGGAGCCGAAAAGGCGCACCACAACCTGATATTCCTCGTAATTGCTCACACCGTCCGCGTCGGGATCTCCGCTGGCCGAAAAGGGCTGGGTGCCGGAAAGAAAATGAACATACGGCGCATAAAAATCGCCCGCCAGATAAAGGCTGTCCGTGATCTTGTTTTTCATCCCCGTGCTCAGAAGAATCAGGGCGGCGAGGACATTCTCATACGGTTGCAGCCCCAGCAGCACAAACGCCGGATCCATGTGCAGGGTATTTATCGTATGGTCGAACCCCGCGCGAATCTCGCTGTAACACGGATGACTGGGCCGGCACAACACCTCGGACAGCACACCCACTTCACAACTGTCCGCCATCCCGTTGCCGTCGAAATCGCTTACATCCCAGGAAAGCCACACCCCCGAATATAGCGCCCGCCCCTCGGCGTCAATTACCTCCAGCGCCGGACACGGCGGCACCGCGCGCGCCGCGGAAGAAATCACCACCATGAACGCGATCAAGGCGCCCATGCATGCCCCGCGAGAACAATGATGCCCGCACTCCGTCCTTGTTCTATCCCGCCTGATACCCATGGACAGCGTCTCCTTAAGGCAACAGTTCACCACCCCCTTTCCCGTGTTGCCAGCTATTACACCGGCCAATGCGTGGCCTGCCGCCTGTCTTTGAACCACAAGTCTCGATGATTATGGATTACAAAAAGATTATAATGGCATATAAGAACACGCTGTACTTCCCTATATGGGATTTTACACCGGGCAATGGGTAATGTCAAGGAAGAGCCGCCTTCGGCACACCACACCCGGTTCCCCCAGAATACACCACGGCACAAAGCGGTCAGGCGGGCAATTCAAAATTAAATACGGGGTTGATTAAGCATTGAGTGGGTCCGGCTTGCGGCAGTTCAATCCGGTTCATCAGGATTTCCGCGGTATTTACCCCGATTTCTTCCGATAACTGAGAGGCGGAAAAGACTTTGGGTTCGGTGATATTGGCCAGTTCGCCGTCATCCACGGCGGCCAATTCGATGTCGTTCGGCACCGAATAGCCCAGGAAATTGAAGACCTCGGCCGACTTCAGGGCAATCCAGTCCTGGGCGCAGAAAAACGCGGTGGGACGGTTTTTCTGGGCGATGACCTTGTGAATTTCCGTGGGCGCGGCGCTCTTGTCCTCCGGCAAGTGGGCGATCAATCCTTCATTGAAGGGCAGGCCCGCTTCCTCCAAGGCGCGGCGGTAACCCGCAAAGCGCCCGTCATTCGCCGTATTCGTGAACACGTTGCTCATAAACCCGATGGTGGTGTGCCCCCGGGCAATGAGGACTTTTGTCATGATATAGCCCATCCGTTCATTGTCCGTCACCACATAATCCCACGGTTTTCCCTTCACATACCGGTCCACCAGCACAAAGGGATAGTTCGCCGAATAGAAGTTCCCCAGCACTTCCAGCACGTGCGTGCAATCATCGGACAACCACAACGCCACCCCCGCAATGCCGCTCTGCCGGATTTCCTCCAGCAGTTCGCTCTGGGTGCGGTCGGTGCACTCCATGAAATACACCATCACGTGCGAACCCCGTTCGCCCATGCGGTGCACAAACGCCTCCACAATTCCCCGCGAGTGCGCACTCTTGCCATGCGGGCAAATAATGGCCACCACCCGCCCCTGCACCACGCTCAACCGGCGGGTCCGATAGGACGCAGGCGTTACAAACGATCCCCGGCGGCGGGAACGGGACAGATACCCCTCCAATTCCAATTCGCGCAGGGCTTGCCGCGTTGGGTTACGGCTCACATTATATTGCTTGGCCAATTCAAATTCCGACGGGACGCGTGTCCCTTCCGGATATTCTCCCCGGTCAATGGCTGTTTTAAGATCTTGTTTAATGCGAAGATACAGTGGCAAGTCACCCATATTTGGCCCTTTCCGCGATATTTTGCCTCTCCCATGGCCAATTGCATCCAATAAACAGGCCATGGCGCGTACCGTAGCAAACCCGGCGATGCAATTGCAACAAAATATCCCCTCCGCCATTCATTTGTCCGCTAAATGGCTAATAGAGTCTGCCCAACGGCGTTGAATTGGATTCCAAAAGGATATGCTTCTTAGGAATGGCTATCAACGCGGAGTCCTGCCCAACATTTCCTTAATTGGCCCCGTTTTGGTTGTTAACGATAGTATTAAACGAATCCCGTTTTCTCTTGGTACACAAAGGGCAGGTACGGAGAGCGGGTGGTTGCAATACCCCTGTGCATCCACTTCGGGACCGTGGCGTCCACGTTAGTCCATCCGGCCATACCGGATATTGTCCACGTTTATATGCCCCCATTTTGCATCACTCTTGTCGTAGATTTCCAATTCCGCGACTTTCCCCATAAATTCCGACGTATCCCACAGCAGGGTGATCATGGTTTCCTTGTCCCGGCTGTGGGTATTGCGCACTTCCTTCCCCTCGACGAGGAGCCGGACACCCACGTTGGGGTCTTTCCCGCCGCCCACGTCAAGCTTCAGCACTTTGCCATGAATGGTGAACAGGATCGAGCGCAGGGTGCCTTGGGCCTGATCGCCCAACAGGGTGCCGGGTTTTTCCTCGGGTTTTCCCTGATAGTGCTCACTGGTACCCACCCAATAATTGCCTTGAACACCCGCGGAGGTTTTGTTTTCGGTGCGGGCCGCCACATTGTCGCCCTTGGTGGGCTGATGGGCCATGGCGTCGCCTTCCGCCGTCCAGTTGCTCAAGTCGCCCATTTCAAAGTCGCTGTTGGGAAACGGCAGCATGTCGGGAATGACGTCCGCGAAACGGAAATCATCCACATTGATGTGGCCCAAGCCTTCCTTCACATGATCCACGACATAAATCATGGCCTTCTGATTCATGTATTTCGATACGTCCCAAAATACGCGGTGCATGATCTCGCCGACGATGCCCTGCTCGGTGAGGACGACGTTGCCGTCCACAATCAATTGCACGTGGCATCCCTTGACGTTCCATCCGCCGATGAGGAAGGTGATGTACGGATGGGTGATGATAAAACCGGTGGAGATTATGGCGCCGTCCAGTTTATCGCCTTGAATCGCCCCGGGTTTCTGGCCGTTTTTGCCCGAATAGTTCTCATAGGTGCCCACCCAATACTTGCCCTGCGGCAACGCGCACCAGCCCTTGCGCCGCACGCTGACATTATCGCCCAGGGTGGGCTGCGAACCAAACGCTTCGCCTTCCGCGCGCCAGTTGGTCAGGTCGCCCATTTCAAAATCGCTGTTCGGGAACAAAAGAACCCCCTGCGCCGCGGCCCAGCCGCAGGGTATGCACATGGTACAGACCAAGAGAATAGCTCGCATTTTCATTACACTCATCCTTGCTCAGAAATTTGCGTTTGGCCCTATAGTACGAAGAAATCACCCCTTAATGCATCTTCTTGTCCCTGGTTAACCGCTGGCCGCCGGCGGTTACCATGAAAACAATGGCGCTTCGAGGGAAGAGAAGAAAGTAACCCGTTCAGGATGAGGCCCATTAAAAACACCGCTTTTGCCGCTTGAGGGCGCCGTATTCTTGGACTGGTCGCAACGGGTCTGTTCGGAGTTAAGCGCACACAATTCCAGAACAAGAGTCCCCCATGCTTGGGTGAGATTTTTTCACGTACTTGGCGTGGGCAAAACAAGGCATATCAATTTTGTTGTTTCCAATACGTATGTTTTACGTTTTCCACAAGGTCCTGCAAGGGGGTGTCGGGAGTTTCAGGATAGATTTCGGGATTCCATGGAAAGGCGTGGAGCACCAACGGGGCCACCGGCGGATCGGTGAGGGTGAATAATTGTTTCGCGTCCACACTGAATGCCGTGTATACCGGCCGGACCACTTGGCCTTCCGCGCCGGAAGCGGAGGAATGCACCGTCAGGATTTCGCGGCCGTTTTCGGTGTCCCAAATCTTGAAGGTGCCGTCGAGGCTCGCGGTGACGAGCCGTTGTCCGTCGGGGCTGAAGGCAAGGCTCGTGAGATTGCTGGCATGTCCAGACAGTGTCAGGGGCGGCGCGTCATTGGTCAGATTCCAGAGCATGGCGCTGCCGTCATTGCCGCCCGTGGCCAGCCGCGCGCCATCCTTGGTAAAGGCCAAGCAGGCCACCTGCGATTTGTGACCTCTCCAAACGGGGCCCGCCGCGTTTTTCGTCATGTCCCACACGTACACCAGGCCTTCGCTGCCGTCGGCGGTTTTGGCTTGCGCGCCCGCCGCCAGCCATTTCCCGTCCGGGCTGAACGCAAGCGATGGGTTGATGCTGACCGAGGCTTTGTATCCCGTCTCGATAATGAAGCGTCCGGTTTCTTCGTGGGTCTCTGTATTCCAGAGGATTATGGGAATGTTCAACAGGGTGGCATCGGCGGACACCGCGCCGCTGACCGCGAGGCGGGTTTCGTCCGGTGTGAAGGCGATATTGGACACTTCGGGGAGCGTCCATTTTTCTTCCCCGGTGTCCAGCGCGCGAAACGAAACTTGGGCGCCGGTGTGTACCGCCAGATATGCCGGGTTGAAAACCAAGGCATGATGTGCGGCGGTGAGGCTGATTGACCAAAGCTCGGCGTTCCTTTCGACATTATAGAGATGGAGTTGGTCGGTGTCCCCTTGTTCATGTCCCACCACGGCCAAGAGCGACCCGCTTGCATTAAACGCCAGATCGGTCACCTTTTTTTCGCGGCTTTCCAAGGTGCGCAGGCGATGACCCGTGTGGGTGTTCCAAAGGCCGATGGCAGCGCCCATCACCCCGGCCATTAGAGAATGTTCTGGGCAGAGTGCCGCTTTTTCCACGGTTGCCGTATCGGCCTCCGCAAGCACGTCCCACACCTTGGTGCGATTGTCGAATCCGCCGGTGGCCAGACGGGTGTCATCCTCATTGAAGGCCAGGGTAAAGATGGATTTGTCATGGCCGCGCAGCGTTTTTTGCGGGCTTAGGCCGGGCGCCTCCCAGAGCCGTGCCACCCGGTCAAATCCGGCGGTGGCCAACCGTTTGCCATCATGACTGAAGCCCACCGCGCGGACGGTGTCCTTGTGCGCCTTGGTTACATGCGTTTCCTGGCCCGTCTCCACATTGCAGAGCATTACTGTGCCGTCAATGGTGCCCGCCGCCACCCATGCGCCATCGGGGCTGAACGCCACGGTATCGGGATGCCCGAAGCGCGCGGGGAATTCATGCTTTTTGGCCCACGGCGCGGTAGTCCATACTTGCAGGCCGTCGTCCGTGCCCAAGGCGAGCCGCGTCCCATCGGCGCTAAAGGCCGCCGCATGCACCGACAAGGGATCGCGCAAGGTGTCTTTGCCGAGACTCTGCCCGGAGGGAAGCTGGATGAGTTCGAAGGCGCGCGTCCATCCCGCATCGCCGAATTCCGAACGAACCACCAGTGCGCGGTCCCCCATGGAATTCAGATATACATTAAACCCTTGAAGCTGTTTGACCGGCAGGCTCCATACCGGTTCTTGTTGACCGATTTGCCATACTCGAACTGTGTTATCCGTGTTCATGGCGGCCACCACCGCGCCATTGGCGGAAAACGCCAAGTAGTTTCGCCGCAAAGGAGCTTTCGGTTCGTCGAAACGAAACATTTCTTCGCCGGTGGCCGTATTCCACACCACCACCGCTTTTTCACCGCTGACTGCCACGCGCGATCCATCCGCAGAGGCCGCTATGGCATACCCCGCACCGGATTTTTCCACGAAGGTCCGAACCGTTTCCCTCGTATCCAAATTTTGCAATGCAACGGTGCCGCCCGCCGATCCGGTGATCAGGCCCAAACCCGGTGCGAAAGCGGCGAAACGCCCGCCGGCTTTCAAGGTCGTGAGGTCCGCATGGCATAACGCCTGCAAATGCCCCCATTCCCATTGCCGGAAGGAATCGGGGCATCCCGACAGCAGGTTCCGTGCCTGGGCCATCTGGCGCTCCTCCACGGATCGCTGGGCCAACGCCGTGTTGGCATAATACAATTCACGCTCCGCATTGGTGCGCTCGGTTTCCGCCGTTTTCCGGGCTTCTTCCTCCTCGGCACGCGCCGCCTCCGCCTCCTGTTTCTTCTCGACGGCAATCTGTTCCTGTTCGATTGCGTAATCGCGTTCCTGGCTAACACGGACATACGAGTACACGCCCAACACCAGCAGCGCCACCGCTGCCGCGGCCATCGTGGTCAGCACGGTCCGGTGCCGTTTGATGAAGCGCTTCAGCAGTTCCGAAAACCGGTATTCGTAGGCGCTCACGAGTCCGCCCGCGAGAAACTTTTCAATTTCCGCCGCCAATTCTTTCGCGGTGGGATAGCGCTCCTCCGCTTTCGGGGCCATGGCGCGTGCGCACACCGCCGCGAGTTCCGGCGGTGTGTTGGGTTCGAGATCGCGGACCGGTTTTGGCGGGAAACTCGTCACTTTCTGAAGAAACTCGCGCACCGTGCTCCCCGCATACGGCGTCTGGCCCGTGAGAATCGTATAGAGCACCGCGCCCAGCGAATATACATCCGAGCGTTCATCCACTTCGTCCGTGCGCCCTTGCGCCTGTTCGGGCGGCATGAAATACGGAGAACCAATCGTCTGCCCATACACCGTTTTCGCCGTGGCCTCGGCATCGCCGATGCGCATGGTCTGCACCGTTTCCCGAATCTCGTTCGCGTGGATGTCCTGATGCCCGCGTATTTTCGCGATGCCCCAGTCAATCACCACCGTTTCGCCGAATTCCCCGATCATCACGTTGAGCGGCTTGATGTCGCGATGGACCACATGGCGGCTGTGGGCGTAGGCAATCGCCTGGCAGAGATTGAGGAAGTGATTCAGCAGCGGGAGCCGTTCCTGGAAGGTTTTCTTTTCCTCCAGCACGCTTTGCAGCGTGCGCCCGCGCACGAATTTCATGGTGTAATACAGGCTGCCGTCCGCGCGGTAGCCCAATTCATAGACGGGCACAATTGATGGATGTTCGAGCTGCCCGGTCACCCGCGCTTCCTGCAGGAAGCGCGCGATAATCGGCACGGTGAGCATTTCCACCGTGGGGGCGCCGGTCCGGGTGGCCCCGGGCAGCCGGTCCGGCAACAATTGCTTCAAGGCGATGTCCCGGCCCAGGTGTTCGTCATGCACCAGCAGGATTTTGCCCATGCCGCCCTTGCCGAATTCCTTCAACAGCGTATAGCGGCCTTCATGTTCCTGCACGGCGGGCACCGTGGCGCCCGGACGCATCGCCGCCGCGCCCATGGTGTCCAGCCCCATGCGGATGCTGGGATTGGTGGGCCGTGTTGCGTCCGGGTCCGCATCGCCGAAAAGCGACGACGACACCGTGGCCATGCCGGAAGTCAGCGATTGAATGGTGGCGGCGGCATTGCCCCCGTGCGCTTTCAGCGCCTCCCGCACCAGGCTGTCCACCGTGGCGCGGTCCTCCTCTTTCATCAGGCCTTTCTCCACCAGATACCGGCCCGTATCTTCCGGGTTCGCCTCGGCCGCTTTCGTCAGGTCCAGGGAACTCAGCTTCCCTTCCTGCGCGGCCAGCAGTGAAAATATCCGGTTGTATTCTTCCTTCATGTCTCTGTACCCCCGGTGGTTGTTCCTTTAGCGAACGTTGATGGGGAATGCATGCGTGTAAAATTGACCCTTGCGGTCCTTGACCTTCAGTGTCACGGGATACCGCCCCGGTTTCTCAAATGCATATTCCACGCGTTTCTTTTTTATTTTTTTCCCGGTCCCAAAATCCCACACGGCCTTCTTGACCGATTGGGAGGCGTCATACGGAATGCTCAATCCCGACGGGTATTCCGGCGACACCCCCACCGGCAGGTGACCATAGGGAACCCGCGCCACTTCCATCACGTCAAACACGCGTTTTTCCTTCACCCGGAAAATCACTTCGCCTTCCGGGTCCACAAACCGCACGGGTCCCGCCCCCATGATCACATCCGCCACCGCCCGCAAGGTTTGCCGGCATGCCGCCGGGTCGCAATACCCCAGCACAACGGCGTCCGCGGCCGCCAGTTTCGGCACGTGCGTGGGATAGCCGATTAACACCGCCACCACGGTCTTTCCCGCCTTCTTCAACGCCTGCACCAGCCGGGCCTGCCCTTGTGCGCGCGGGGCATCCGTGAATACACACACCGCCGTGCGATAGTTTTCAAAATTCTTTATCACCCGTTCCACTTCAAAATCCTCGATGTCGCCAAAATGCTTGGCGGTGAGAATGTTGTAGCGCACCACGTCCCGCGTGTACTTCAAGATGTCTTCTTTGAAGTCGGACATGTCCACCGTCCCCACCAGCACGATGGGCAGGGAATCCTTCCCGCCCAGCGGCAACACCTGCCCGCGGTTCTGAACCACCGTGATCGAGCGCCGCTCAATCTCATACGCCTGATCCGTCAGCGACCGGTCTTTTTTCGCCGCCCGGTAGGGCCGCGTTATCTCGGCCCCCGCCTCCCTGCCCGTATACTTCGTCTTGAGCGCCATTACCCGCCGCAAGGCCGCATTGATGACCGATTCGCTCAGCCGCCCATCCTCCACCGCCCACGCCAGCCGCTCCACCACCCGAATCACCGTGTCGTCGCCGCCGCGCCAATACACCATGTCCGCCCCCGCCTGCAACGCCTGCAGCGCGGCATCCGCCTGATCATAAGTCCGCACGATGTCCTCGCTGTCCAGCGGTCCCGCGACAATCACCCCTTCAAATCGCATCTTGTCGCGGAGCAGCATGGTCATCACTTCGCGGGAAAGACTGGCGGGGCGGCTCAAATCATCCAGCGTGGGCACCAGCGTGTTTCCCACGTTGATCATCTTCACTCCGTTTTCCAATACGCGCGCATAGGGCAGCAAATCATGCGTCAACAGAAGCGGCTCCGGAGTCAGCAATACGGCGGGTGTGTTGCCCGCGCGGTTGTTGCCCCCGCCCGGAAACCCCAGGGGCACGCACAAAATGCTTTGGGCCGCAAAGGCGTCCATGATGGCCTGCCCCACCGACGCGGCGAACACCGGATCGCTGCCCAAGGTATTGAGCGTGCCCGGGGCCTCCTCCAGTTCCGGGGCCAGTTCCAGCGAAGGCCCGAGGATAAAATTCAAGCCCAGTCCATGCGCATAACTCGCCAGCAAGTCTCCAAACCGGCCCGCGCTGTCCGCCCCTGCCGCCGAAACGGCCAACAGCGAGGGCACCTGCGGAAACGTGCTGCGGGCAAGCCGATGCGGTTCCGTTAATTCATACAGGTCCGCGCCCACCAGCAACGGGAGTTTGGTTCCCGCCTCAATCGCCCGCACCAACTTCACATATTGTTCGACGATCCCCGGCGCGAGCGCCTGACGGATCACCACCCCGCCCGGGGTATAACTTTTCAAAAAAGAAGTATCTTCGCCGGAAGGCCCCACTTCGCCTTGCATGGCGCACACCATAAGCTGCGCGATGCGCCCTTTGAGGTCCAGGGTCTGAAGCGCGGCTTCCACCGGGTCCGCCGGGGGCTCCGCCTCTTCCGGTTTCTTCTCCTTCGCGGGCGCCTGCTTTGGGGCGGGCACATCCCCGCCCAATCCAAACGCCGAGGGTTGCGCCGAGACGGAACACACCGTCAGCGCTCCTATGCAAACTCCAATCCACCATAGCCCTGTATACCGCATGAATACGTTCCTTTGTTGACACCGGTCCGCGCGAATGGCCATTTTGCATGATTCAACCCGAAACAGGGTATAAAGCGCAACCCGGACATTGCTTGGGCGCTTCCCGCGCAGGGGGCGCCCAACATGCAGCAGCGCAGTGATTTATTTTTGGGCGGTTTTGACGGTGCCGTTCACGGGACAGATCACCCGGAAACCGACGTTGTATACCGGCTGCCAGGGTTCGTAGGCAAGGCGGTAAGCGGAGCGCGCGGTTTTAGGACGGTCGAACCAGGAGCCGCCCCGCACCACTTTCTTCCCCGGCGTGGCGGGATCATCCCGCCCATCCGAGGACACATACGGATAGGCCCGGAACGTGGACAGGGTCCATTCGGCAACATTGCCGTGCATATCGAACAGTCCCCAGGGATTGGGCTGGTATTTGCCGGTTTCGGTCACAATCCGTTCACCGTCATTGAAGCGGGACTCTTTGGGCAGGAAATCCTCGAACGGGCTGGGATTCTCGATGGGCTGGGGATTGATGCCCGCGACGGCGAGCCGCTGGATTGACTTGTCCGCGAGATTGGCAAACGGGGCGAAATCGGTGTCCAGGCCGCCATACCATAGGGGCGTATCCGTCCCGGCGCGGCAGGCCCATTCCCATTGGGCTTCCGTCGGCAGGGCAAAAGGCTCGCCGGTTTTTTGAGCCAACCATTGGCAAAACGCCATCGCTTCATTCCAGGTAATGCGAATAACGGGATTCTTGGGGGCCTGGGCCGGATAGCCGCGCGTCGTATGATCCTTGTTGTGCTGGTCAATGACGCCGCTGTCGTGCTTCGGATCAAATTGCGCGTATTGCGCATTCGTAGTTTCGGTTACGGCCATCCAGAACGGTTTGTCAATCTTGACGTGGGCGCGCGGTTGTTCATCCGCGCTTCCATCCTTGCTGCCCATGACAAATTCACCCTGCGGGATAAGCACGAACTCAAGCGTAACGCCATTGCCGAGATCCACGGTCCGGTGCTGTTGCGGTTCCACGGCCTTGCGTCCGTCGAAAGGCCAGCCTTCACACGTCACGTCTTGGTGCGCGGGGACGGCGGGCGGTTCGGGTTTGATGAAGGTTGCCGGGGCGAGTTTGAGATCGGGGATGGCTTCCGGGTCTTCAGGCCGGTTGGCGTATTTGGTGCGCATCTCCAAGCGCCGTTGATGGAAATCGCCCGGGATGGCGCGGTGCTCGCCCCAGGTTCCATGGTCCGGAACGTTAAGGTCAATCCAGGTGTATAACCGCTCCCATGCATCCGAATCGAGCTTCACGCCGTGGTGCCCTTTTTCCAGCATTTGAATAAGCGGGCTCGTGCTGGCGTGGAATTCCAACGGTTTCTGAATGTGATAATCGCTCTCCGGCCCCGGGCGCCGCACATAGGGATGCAGCGCCAGATACGACGGCGTGAAGTTATTCGGGCCTTGTTTCTCCTTGCGCGTAAAATCGGGAATCTTTTTCCCGTCCGCGCCATCGTGACACCCCACGCAGAAGGTGTCCAGCGCCGGCTGCACATCGCGCTTGAAGCTGAACCCGCGCGCGGGGCCTTTCCACGGCGTGATGTCCACCGGCGCGCGGCGCGCGGCAAGGGTTGGAACGGACGGCGGCGTCATGTTCTGTTGTTCGTGGCAGCCCACGCACGATACCGATTCGCCGGGCATGCCCACGAACCAACTCCGCATGATCTGCACGGCCCGGCCTTGGTCATCCAGCGGCTGCACCGCCACCGGGATGTTCGCCGGAATTTTGAAATATGCGGAACCGTCTTCGTACACCGGAACCGTGCCCAAAATGCGATGCACATCCCAGGGGCCTTCGACGCCGATATTGACGTGGCCGCCCATTTGCGGATAGGTGTAATAAACCTCATAGATGCGCAAGTTCTTGACGGTCCCGCGCGGAACGCCCGTCAGGCCTTGGCCGCGGTAGACATCCGTAAGATAGACCGTGGCGTCGGTTCGGTCGAGCTTCACGGTGTCGGGAATGACGGCCGGGCGCGGTGTTTTGCGGAAGGGGATGGGTTCGAGCAAGGCATAACCGGGAACCTCGCACAGGAGCAGCCGGTTGTCGAAAATGTCCACCAGATAGATGCCCCACAGGGAATCCGGGCCAGGCTTGCACGAAACGAGGAAGTACTTGTCGCTGAGCGGATAAGGATGCAGGAATTTGGGCCATACGCCGTCTACGAGCGTGTCCATAATCACCGGTTCGACGGCTTTCCCGTGGCCGGGAATGCGCTGCACCACGCCATCCGCCTCGAAGCGTCCCTTGGCGGGATCCAGGATAACGAGTTCACCCATGCGCGGAACCCCGTGATGTCCGGAGATGATGGCGGCGACTTGCGTTGCACTGCCGGGGATGGGCCGCGCATAGAAAATCGAATTCGGCCAGAAGGAATTGCTGCCGTAATACTCGCTCTGATTCGTGCCATCGGGATTCATGTTGAACAAGAGGCGGCTGAAATAATGCGGGGTGTCGGAATATTCCCAGCGGGAAAACATCACGCGGCCATTGTTGAGAACGGTTGGGCACCAGTTGTGGTCCTGATCAAAGCAAAGCTGGCGGGTGTTTTTTCCGTCCGCGTCCATGCGGCACAGGTTGGCCACGGTGTTCCCGCCGCCGACACAGGGGATGCCCTGGAAGCAGCGCGTGGAGGCGAAAATGATGCGGCCGTCCGGCAAATAACAGGGATCGTAATTGTCCACGTCCGGTTCTTCGCCGGGGGTGACTTGGCGCAGTCCGGCGCCATCCGCCTGAATTTCCCAAATCTGCCAGCGGTTGTTCGAGCCGGGCATGGAAAAGAGAATCTTGTCCGCGTCGAAATTCAAATCGAGGTCTCCGGCGAAGGCGCCTTTTTCGGGTTTGAAGAAGGGGGTTAGCGTGCCTCCGGCGCAGACTGGCGAGAGCACGGCGATTTCATTGTCATAGCCCGCGGAGGCGATGGCGCAGTTGCCCTGCCAGTTTTGCGGCAGTCCCAAGTTGCCCTCCGCGCGCTTAACCAGGAGCAGCTTGTCGAAGTCCAGCAGGGGATTGGTCCCAAGCGCCTCTTGTTGGAGGGCGAGAAGTTCTTCGACTTGTTTCATGCCTTTGTCATTGCCCTCCGCCAGATGCTGCTGAATCTTGGGGAGTTTCTTCTCGTATTCATCAAGACGCGCGAGCAGCTTGTTAGCCTTTGTATAACGATCAGGGAATGTGGCCGTCAAGTCCTGAATCGCACGCCGCAAGGCCGGGAAGTTGACTTGGGCAAGCGCCGCCATGCCTTGGCGAAACGTGCAGGCCTTGACGTAAAAATCCAGCCATTGCTTGTCTTGGGCGGGCAGCTTTCCGAGTTCGGCCAATTCTTTCCGCAAGGGTTCACCGGCCTCTCCACTGTCCCGCAGGACCTGCGTAAGCAGGGCCTCTTGGGCGCTCGTAGTGTCCGGAAGTGAAAACCATTCCACATACCGCGCGTCCGGCGCATCGTGCTCCACCCATCCGGCTTCCAGGGGAAAATCTTGCTTGATCCGGTTCCAGATCGCCATCACCGGATCCCCCTGCATCGAGAAATAGAACGCGCAGGACCCCGTCAAGTTGTACACCTTCAGCACCAGCCGGTTCTCGCCTTCGTTCAGGGCAAGCGCCGCCGTCGAGGCATCCTGTGAGGCGCCGGGCCGGAGGTCCGTGGTGTTCACTTTGGCCCCATTGAGCCAGAGCGTCAGCGTATCATCGCCACCCAGACCAACGTTGATTGTCAGGGGTTTGGAGACGGTGATGGTGCGCGTCAAATACACCGCGGCCAAGGCGTCGCCCGGCAGGGAATGCACCGCGCCGTTTACGAAATCGTTCCGAATCGTCCAGACGGGGTTTCCATCCGGGGTCTTGGCGTTGATGTCAATGCCTTGTTCCGGGGCAAAGGCGTCCGAGGACGCGGCCATCTTGAAGGGGTTGGTCACATACCATGGGCCGAAGACGGCGTCCGCGCCGCCCAACTGCTCCGTCCGCCACGCCTGATACCGTTCCCGCGCGGTCTGCATGGTGCCTTGCCAGGACGATTCCCGAACATACAGGGATGAAAGGCCCGCGCTTTCTTCCCCGAATGCGGACGGGGCCAGCCCCGGAAGAAGCCCATAGCACAGCGCCAACACTACAACCATTGCGCCGCGAGACCGTTGATACATGGCATGTCTCCGTAAACAGTTAAATTGAACAGCTGAAACGATGAATACCCATTCCGCCGCCAGCCGCGCCGGACCGGCGGCGGAGCGCGTTTTCACGCGAAATGCACTACGGCTTATAATTTGGCGCCGGGATGCGTGAACCGAAGGCCGTTTCCGTCATGATAGGTGGCATATTCCGTGACAATCGCGCCTTCCGGAGCGCGCATCCAATGCCACTGTTCCGCCCCGGCGAGCATCCCCACTTCGCCCGGCAGCAGTTTTTTCTCGGTGCGGGCCACGGCGCATTCCTTGTGCGATTCCGGAATGCGGGCGTCAACGCCGGGTGTGGGCGTGCCTTCGCCATAGATGTAAATCCATCCGTGACGCGGCTGCCAGGCTTCCATTTTCGGCCCCGCATCGGCGGTTTTGACATGCTTATGCTCGGGGATCATCTGTCCCGGCAGCAGGTAAATCTCATGGCCGAAGTAGTTGTCTTGTTTGTTATTGACCCAGAAAATCCCGGCCATCCCGACTTCCATGAACTTGCCCAGGCCAAAGTCTATGGCCCAGAACTCTTCGCCGCGCAGCCGATCACAAATCGGGTAATTAAACGCCTCCATCATTTCGTAGTAGGCTTTTTTCGCCGCGTCCACGTTGAATTTGCCGTTGGTGTAGAAGTCTTCATTCCGGTATTTTTTTATGGCGGGGGGCTTTTGTTCGGCGGCGTTGGCAACCCGCAGGATCGAGGAACCCGCCACGCCGGCCATCAGACCGCCCAAAATCGTTCGTCTGCTTATGCTCATAACCGTTGTACTCCTTTATTTTGTGACACGGCACCAATTATTTGTTTTTGAGGTCGTTATAGAGTTGGAACGCCTTTTCCGGCTTCTCCAGGGCGTGAACCACCGCGCCCACGGCCTGGGCCATGGCCACGGGATTCTCCGCGCCGAAAATATTGCGGCCCATGTCCACGCCCAGCGCGCCTTGGTCCACGGCCTTGTAGGCCATCTTCAGGGCGTCCAGTTCGGGCAATTTCTTCCCGCCGGCAATCACCACGGGCACCGGGCATCCCGCGACCACTTCGTCGAAACCCGGTTCGCAGTAGTAGGTCTTCACAAAATGGACGCCCAGTTCGGCAATCACGCGGCAGGCCAGGCCGAGGTAGCGGGCATCGCGCACCATTTCCTTGCCGACCGCCGTGACGCCGAGCGTGGGCAATCCGAACCGGCTGCCTTCGTTGAGCAGGTGCGCCAGGTTCGCGAGGCTCTCTTTCTCATACTCCGCGCCGATGCACGCCTGGGCCGTGACCGCCGCCGCGTTCAGCGCCAGCGCTTCTTCAATGGAAACCCCGATTACCTCGTTGCTGAGGTCCTTCAACACCGTGGCTCCGGTGCTGCACCGCATGACCACCGGCTTGTGCACCTCCGCCGAAATGCACGTGCGCAACGCGCCGCGCGTGCACATCAGGCAGTCCACGTGCGGAATGAGCGGCGGCACGACCAGGTCCATGCGTTCGAGGCCGGTGGTCGGTCCCATGATGTAGCCATGGTCGAAGGCGAGCATCACGGTGCGGCCCGTCTTCGGATTGAATATTTGGGCCAGCCGGTTCTTCATTCCCCAGGAAAGGTGGGCTGAACCTTTCAGGAAAAAGCCCGGCGTTTCCATGGGAATGCCGATTCCGAAGTTTTTCTCTTCACGGACGGCGGGTTTGTCTGCATCAGGCATGAATTGCGACTCCTTTCCAAAATCCTTTGACTATGAACGCCATCGAGGTGGCGCCCGGGTCCTGGGTTCCAATACTTTTCTCTTTGATATTCCGCGCGCGGCCAAACCGCGCCTGAAATGCCTTGGTGGAAACCGCGCCCTGTTCCGCTGCGTCCGCCGCACACCGAAGCGCTTCCACAATGCCCGCGCCGCCGTCCACGGCCGCGCGCAGGGCCGCCACGGCGGGGACCAGGGCGTCCATCACGGTCTTGTCGCCCACTTGGGCCGTGGTCTGCGCGCGCACCCCCGCCAGCGCCGCTTCAAACGCCGCCGCCAATTCCGCGGAATTCAGCGCGTCCTTTCCCTCGGCCATTTCGGACATGGCCATGAAAAAAGTCCCGAGCAACGGGCCGGTGGCGCCGCCGTCCACGCCCATAATGGCCCAGCCCGTGTCGTAAAGGAGGGTTTTCAGGTCATGCGTGGTTGATGCTTTCACGGCCTTCTCAAGGTTGGCCATGGCACGAAGCATGGTGGTGCCGTGGTCGCCGTCGCCGCCGACAGAATCGAGCCGCGACAACAGTTCATGATTGTCCCGAATCTCCGCGATGGCCCCCCGGAACATCTGAACCATTTCGCTCCAACCGATTGTTTCCGCCATAGTTGTTACATCCCGAATTCGTTATTTCACGGTTAACGCGGGGGCGTTGCACGGGGCATCCCACAGCGCTTTCAATTCATCGTCCAGCCGCGCCACACACATTTGGAAACCGCCCATTTCCTGGACGGTCAAGTATTCCCCGGCCAGACTCCGGGCCAATACGATCCCTTTTTCGTCCAGGCTCTGTTTGACCCGGCGCAATACAAGATAAAGCTCCATCAGGGTGGTCGAGCCCACGCCATTGAGCAATACGAGCACCTCTTCACCCTTCTGCAGGTTCAGGTCATTCAACAATACGGACAACATGATGTCCGCGGTCGCGTCGGCCGTTTTCAGCGGCTGGGTGCCGCCGCCCGCTTCGCCGTGCTGACCCATCCCCACCACCATGACGCCCTCGGGAATCTCCGCAATTACATCCCCGGTGCAGGGATGCGTGGCGCCGCTCACCGCCACCGCCAAGGTTGCCATGTTCTTTTCCATGCGTTCGGCAATCGCCAGGCACTCATCCAGGGATCGGCCCTGTTCCGCGGCCGCGCCGGCCACTTTGATCACCGGCAGGCAGCCCACCAACCCGCGCCGGTCATCGGGATTGTCCCGCGAACCGCCGGAGACGTCTTCATGGGTGAGAATCTGTTTGACGTTCAACCCTTCTTTTTTCGCCATATCCATGGCAATCTTCGCGGACATCACATCGCCCGCATGATTGAGGACGACGAACAGGACCCCCGCGTCCCGGTTGGCTTTCCGCAGGGCTTCGATTACGCGCGGCGGGCCGGGCGCGGCGAAAATCTCTCCCGGCACGCTGATATCGAGCATGCCTTCGCCCACAAATCCGCT
>CAYXPO010000026.1:0-17470 GCA_964466925.1 uncultured Nitrospirales bacterium | reverse complement strand
CCGGCAACATCCACGATCTCAACTTCATCAAGCGCATCATCACGCTGCGCGGGCGGCGGGTGTTCTTCGTACTCAACAAGGCGGACAAGCTGGAGAACGATGAGATTGACATTCGCGGCGCGCGCGGCCCCGCGTGGAGCCTGCTGCAGGCGTTCAAGCGGCACGGCATTCCCGAAGACTCGGAAGTTTTCTTTTTGTCCGGGTACCGGGCATTGCGCGCGCAACAACTCGGCCTCGGCCACGCCTCGCTGGAAGACCTGCTGGGCGACAACCGCCTGTGCATCCCCACCGGCATCGCCGAACGCATCGCCAAGAGCGAGGACCCCGCGCGCGATCTCGCCGCGTATCTGATGGGCCAGAGCCGCCTGCCGTATCTCAAGGAGCGCCTGCTGGACTATCTGTTGAATGAAAACAAGGTGGGCGCCGTGATTGAAACGGCGGCGCGTTTCATCGGCGACCGCGCCAGCAGTTTCCTGATCAGCCTGGACAATGAACTGGCGCTGGCGAAAGACCCGGCCAAATTCGAGGAACTCCGCCGGAACCGCGATCGGCTCACGGACAAGCTGGAGGCGATCCGCACCACGGTCCAGCGCGTGCTGGCGCGCTACGCCGTGTTCAGCAAGGGCGGCGAATACGAAGGCACCACGTTCCGGGGCTATGAGGGCGATTTCCGCGCGGCCCTGCACGAAGGGGCGATCACGGAAAATGTCATCCAGCCCCTGCTCGCATGGCTGCGCGAGGGCGATCATCTGCGCGAGGCGCGGCGGAGCAAATTCAAGACCCTGTGCGCCCAAACCGAACACCAGGTGGACCTGTTTGTTTCGGGCATCCTCGCGGACCTCTATAAAACCATCGAGGCCATTGAAGAGGAAACCCGGGCCGCCATCGCCGAACAACTCGGCCAGGTCCGTGAATTGCAATTGCACATGACCGAACTCAGCACCCTCGACATGGCCAACATCTCCACCTCCATCGCGGGGAGTTATGCGGCCTTTGGCGTGGGCGGCGCGCTGGCCGGGGTGGCCGGCGGAGCGATTGTGGGCTCCGTACTCCCGGTGATCGGCACCGCCATCGGGGCGGGCCTCGGAGCCTTGGCCGGGGCCATCGGCGGATTCGTCGCGCGGCTGGCCTGGAGCGAAGAACGCTGGATTCGCAAGCTGGAGCCCATCATCCGGGAGAATGTCAAGAACATGCTCATCCTGGGCGGGATCAACCGTGAAGGCAAGCCCATCAAGCCGGTGGACGCCGCCGTGACGGAATATCTGAACCAGCGCGCGGATACCTTCCGGCAGGCCCTGGAAGAGGAAGTGGAAAACACCATCACCCGTGTCCAGGAAGAATATGACAGCCTGATCGCCCGCGAAGCGGAAATCCGCCGCGAACGCGAGGCCATTATTGACCGGCTCGAACCCAAAGCCGCCCTGCTGCGGGAGCTTCGCGCCAATGCCCAAACCACTATTCGCGAAATTGCCGCGCCGTCCGGCCTCGGATAATAGGCGGGAAAACACCTCCGTGGATCAACTCACCCGTCATGTACATGAGGGGTGAGTTTGTTTTTGGGGGGAGTTTGGGACGGATGCTCTCCAGGGGGCGAACACACCCGCCCTCTTTCTTTTCACGCCTTGCTGTCCCCGGCGTGTTTGCACCCTCTTGCCCCCCGGCTCCTGAACCCCACCCCCGCCGGCTATAGTGAACGTTCGACGTAGAGATTCCGCAGGGTTTCCGCCTGGCGCTGGATATTGGCGTTTACGATGTGGGTGGCGCGCACACAGCCGGGGTTGCGTTGCAGGGCGGCCTGGGCCGCGGCAATGTCGGCATCCATCGCGCTGACCGCGCGGCGCTGTTCGAGTTCCTTTAAGGACTGGGGCTTGGAAGAGGCCGTCCGCACGGCCGCGCCCAGCGCTTTAACTTCCGCCGCCGCCTTCTGAATCACGTCGGCGGAGGGCATGGCATTGGAAACCTGGTGCAGGGCGGTCTCCAGCGGTTTCATGGAGATGGGCTCGCCGATGGCCGCGCCGAACACCACCGCCGCCGCCGCCGCCAAAGCGGACGTGAAGGCCAGGGCGCGCAAGGCCACGCCAACGGCGGAAGGCCTGCGGCGTCCACGCGCCGTTTCCCGTTTGCTCTTGGCTTTGAGCAGGATTTGGGCGGTCAGGTCGCTCGAGGGTTCGAGCAACGAGGCCCGTGCCGCGAATTCCAGCGAGGCGCGGATGGATTTGACCTCGGCGGCGCACATGGGGCACGCCGCCACATGCGCGGCGAGCGCGGCCGATACCGGGGCGTTCCGGTCCACCACGGTCTCGGTGAACGCCACCAACTGATACCGGGTTGGATGTCTCCGCAGCTTTTGGTCCAAACCCATGCGTCCCGTCCTATACGTATTCGCGGAACCGCTCCAAGTAGGGGCGCAGGCCCCGCTCCGCGCGCACCACGCGCGATTTCACCGTGCCCACCGGCACGTCCAGAATTTCCGCAATTTCTTCGTACGATATATCCTGAAACCGGCGCAAGACGAACGCTTCGCGCTGGTGTTCGGGCAGGTGATTCAGGGCCGTGTTGACCGCTTCGGAAATTTCGCCGCGGGCGAACGCCTCCACAACGTCCGCGTTTTCATCGCCACTGTGTTCGAGGGGATCAAACTCGTCCTCCTCGTCTTTTCCGAACCACGTGGAAAGGCTGAACAGCTTCGGGCGGCGTTTCTGGCGCGCCCATTCCTTGGATACGATGTTCGAGGCAATCGTGTAGAGGTAGGTGGTGAATTTCGCCGTGGGCTGATACCGCCCGGCATTCTTCACCAACGCCACAAACACCTCCTGCGCCAGCTCCTCCGCCACGTGACGGTTGTGCACCATCCGGAAAATGTAATTGAGCACGCCTTTCTGGTGGCGGCGGACCAACTCCACAAACGCTTCTTCATTCCCTTCGCCATGCGCCAGCATCAACGCTTCGTTGCTGCGCTCTTTCAAAGGGAGTCCGTCCGGGTCCACCACCCGCAAGCGGGAGGCCACCGGCAACGGCACGACATTGTTCACTACTTCAGCCATATCCTCGTGTTGTTCTCCACCCCCGGAGTCCGGGTCTCCTTCACCCGGTTCCGGTCCAGCAAGAACGGCCGCTTCCCAAAGGAAGCCGCCGCCCGCCGGATAGGGCTCTCCGTTGATTAACATCCCGAATGGCCACTAAAAAGTTCCATCCGCAATGCAAGTAGTGTACAAGTATACCAAGAATCCCGGAGGGAAACAATCCCTAAGACTGAATAATTTTACGCATACTGCTATTTCTGAAAATTTCGCGGCAGACTGCTTGGACAGGTCCGCGGCGGGAAAATCCTTGTCTTTGTGAGTATTTCAAGTTATACTTGACGTGCCGTGCATGCCGCTCCATAAAGTTGGGTGACGTTGCCTTGGCGGACCAAGGCAAAATGGACTGTCCGATAAATCGGAAGGAGGGTGGTATGATTTCAGAACGTATTGCCGTTAAGCGACTTAGCTGTTTTTTCCTGCTGGGGGGGCTGCTATGCGCGATGGGGTGCCGTCCAGGCGGGGCGAAAATCCCGGTGGCTCTGATGACCAAACTGGAATCGGGTTCGATTGTGGGTTCAAGCGAATTCAATGCAGGGAAACTTTTTCTTGAAGACCATAAAACAACGAATATTGATTTGATCCCCTTTAATGACGATTGGAAGCCGGATAAGGCGAAAGAAGCGTATCAAGAAGTCCGTGCCAAGGGGATCCCCATCCTGATCACCAGCCACGTTTCGGCCTGTGCGCTGGCGATTAAGGATCAGCTCGACCAGGACAAAATCCTCACCTTTGTCACGGGCGCCACGACCGATGCCTTGACCGGCCGGGATGACATGATTCTCCGCGATATTCAGGACGTGCAGTTGGAGCAGAGGAGCATTGCGGAACATATCAATACCTGGCCGGGCGACACGCTTGCGATTATCCGGGATACCTTCAACAACGCGTATACCGAGCCCGCGTTAAAGTATTTCAAGCAGTACCTCGCGAAAGGCTCGGTCCGGTCCTTGGAGATTTCCACGGAGGCCTTGGATACGCAGGCGGTCCAAGCCTTTCTCCGGCAAGCGCCGTTCGACACGGTGTACCTCCTGATAGGAGGGTATCAAAGCAGCGCGGTGGGCACCCTGGCCCAAGTCGTCACCCAGATCAACCCGCAGGCCAAAATCATGCTTACGCCGTGGGTGAAAAGCCCGGTGCTTCTGGAAGCGGCTGGAAGCGCCATAGCCCAATGCACGCTGCCGTCGCATTATCCCGCCCGGGGACAGAATCCAGCCGTTGACACCTATGTGGATGATTACAAGAAACGGTTTGGGTATGCCCCCACGTTCATCAGCCTGAATGTTTACACGGCGCTCGAAATTCTGCATCAGGCCCTCCAAAACGGCTGCACGTCGCCGGAGGCCATCAAGGCGTATGTGCTGAAGCAACAGACCTTCCAGACCCGGTTCCGAACCACCACCTTTGATCGTTTCGGCGATGCCGTCATCCCCCTCTATTTTGTCACGGACATTCCCAAGGAGTTTTAGCCCGAATGCGGTCCATTCGATTCTTGTACGTGCTGGGCGAGGGCGTGACCCTGCTGGCGGCGGCGGGCTTTATTTTCCTGCTGGTGGACGGATTTCAACAGGACATCAAGGACCGGTACCAGCAAAACCAGATTATTGAACTGGACAAAATGGATGTTCTTTTTTACGCCTTCCTCGAAGACAACAAAACCGCCTTTGAATCCTTTGCCCATGTTCCCGCCAAGGAAGCCGCCGCGGTGCTCCTCACCGGATTTTCCGACGTCTATTTCGTTGATGAAACCCTCAAAATATCCCGTATCCTGAAGAAGACCGGAAGGAGTTACATTTTTGACGGCCTGGATTTGAGCCATAACAAACTCGCCGGCTTCCTGAAAACCGTGCAGGAGTCCTCTCCCCGTTTTTCCTCGATGTACCGTTCGGCGGAAACCGAGGAACTCAGCACCTACCTGGCCCTCAAAAGCGGCCCCGAGTGGCTGGTGGGCCGCATCGGCCTGGAAAATCTCCGCCGTACCCTTCAACGCATCGCGGACTACACCCGGAGCATTCTCATCATCGCCAGTAAAGACGGATATGTCCTCTCAAGCTCTTGGGAGCCGCTTCCGTTCCAGGTGCTGCCGGAGCACGCACGGGACGTCGCCATCAATGACCAGACCTATTTCTATGCGCGCAAGAGCAGCGCCATCCTGGACAACGACATTGTCATTCTCACGCCGCATAGCCTTGCCGACAGCCTCCTGGCCAATGCGCGGCGTTTTTCGTGGTTTTTCGTGGGCGTCATCTTCGCGCTGTTCCTTCTCAAAATGGTCTGGCAATATGTCTTCTTCCTGCGACCGTTGGCCCGCTTCAGCGCGTTTATCGGGCACTGGTCGCCGGAAAAAGGCCTGAGCGCGCCGCCGGTGCGATCCCTGGCCTACCAGGAAATCACCCTTTTGAACGACACGTTTCAAGAAATGACCCGCCGCATCTCCACCATTTTTGACCAGCTCACCAACAGCGAGGCGCAGTTGCGCGCGAGCGAATCCCGCATGCGCGGCATCCTTGACTCGCTGAACACCGGGGTCTGCGCGGTGAGCAAGGACACGTCCACCATCATTTACACCAACCCCGCCATGGCCCGAATACTCGGACTTCCTCCGGACCAAATCATCGGCCAGCACTGCAAGGAATTGCTCTGCATCAGCGAGGGCGATTGCCCCTTCCACGGCGTGCAAACACTGAAAGCGTCCATGGAAGGCGAATTGCAGACCGCGGAGGCCCGGCGGATTCCCGTGCTCAAGAGCATGTCCCCCGTGATGTTGGGGGACCAGGAGTGCATGCTCGAGAGCTTTATTGACTTGACGGCCCTGAAGGCGGCCGAAGCGGAAAAAGACCGGCTCGAAGAGCAATTGATGCAAGCCCGGAAAATGGAGGCCATCGGAAAACTGGCCGGGGGGGTCGCCCATGATTTCAACAACCTTCTCCAGGCCATCAACGGCTATACGGACATGGCCCTGGAAGAACTTGGCACAGACCACCCCGTCCACACCTATCTGAAAGAAGTGGCCCAAGCAGGCGCCCGCGCCGCGGATTTGGTCGCCCAGTTGCTGGCGTTCGGGCGGCGTCAAATTCTGCGTCCCGCGTATCTGGAGTTGAACGGGGTCGTAACGCACCTTTTGAAAATGCTCGGACGTCTGATTGGCGAAGACATCCATCTTGATTTTCTGCCGGGGCACCCGCTGGACGCCGTTTATGCCGACCGGGGCATGGTGGAACAGATTCTCATGAATCTGTGCATCAACGCGCGCGACGCCATGCCGCACGGCGGACACTTGACCATCGCCACGGGGAACCGGGTGTTCACCGAAGAGGACCTGGAGCGGTATCCCTGGTCCCGGCCCGGACGCTTTGTTTACATCACCATTACCGATACCGGCCATGGCATGGATGAAGAAACCCTCGCGCATATCTTCGAACCCTATTTCACCACCAAGGAAGTGGGCAAAGGCACCGGGCTCGGGCTCGCCACGGTGTACGGCATTGTCAGCCAGCACAACGGATTGATTCATGCCCGGAGCCGTCCCGGCGAAGGGGCCGCCATCACCGTGTGCCTTCCCGCCCAAGCCGCCCCCGCACCCGTTCCCGAAGAAAAACAGGAAGGGCCCGCGGCCGGAGGAAACGAAACCATCCTTCTGGCCGAGGATGATGAAAGCATCCGCGCCCTGGCCAAGGCCATCCTCGACCATGCGGGTTATTCCGTGCTCGAGGCGGCCAATGGCCGCGAAGCCCAAGCCCTTTTTGATCAACACGCGGAGGCCATCCACCTGCTCCTCCTGGATGTCGTTATGCCCGAAATGGGCGGGCGCGCCGTCTATGACCACGCCAAACAGCGCAAGCCCGGGGTCCGCGCGCTGTTTGCCAGCGGTTACAACGAAAACGCCATACATGCCAATTTTGTGCTGGAAGAAGGCCTGCATTTTATCCAGAAACCCTACGAACGCAAACAGCTCCTCGCCCGCGTCCGCGAAATCCTCGATACGCCCTGACGGGAATTTCCCGCCGCCCATTTCACCTCCGCCGGGAAAGTGTGCTACCCTAAGCAAAACAACACCGGGCATTGCATGCCGCTTACATAAAGGATTACGAGATGGCACGGACACAAAAAACCACGGGGGACAACGCCGGACGCGGACATAATTTGCTGCTGGATTCGGGATTCTCGACCCGCGCCGTGCATGCGGGGGAAGACCGGTTGCGTTATGCGGATTCCATCACCACCCCCATCGTGCAAACGTCCACGTATGCGTTCAAAAACAGCAAGGACGTGGAAGACTACACCAGGCACGGCAAGGCGCGCTTCGAATATGGCCGCTACGGCAACCCCACGGAACAGGTGGCCGCGCGGCGGCTGGCGGCGCTGTGCGGCGCGGAGGATTGCGTGGTGTTCAGTTCCGGCATGAGCGCGATTGTCACGACCATTCTGGCGTTCGTGCGCAGCGCGGACCACATCGTCATCACCGACGACGCGTACAAGAAAACCCTGGAGTTTTGCAGCCGCTACCTCCAGCGGTTCGGGGTGGACTGCACCATTGTGCCGTTCGGGGATTATGACGCCATTGACAAGGCGATCCGGCCCAACACGCGGTTTATTTTTTCCGAATCCCCGACCAACCCCTATCTGAACATTTTCGATTTGAACATTCTCAAGAAGATTGCCAAGAAACATAACGTGCTCACCATGATTGACGCCACGTTCAGCACGCCCATCAACCAGCGCCCGCTCGAATGGGGCGTGGACCTCGAACTCCATAGCTGCACGAAATACCTTGCGGGCCACAATGACATCCTGGCCGGGGCGGTGATGGGCCGGAAGGAACTGGTGGATCAAATCCGCGCGCTGCACAAGGCCATCGGCGGCGTGATAGACCCCCATTGCTGCTACTTGCTGCTGCGCGGGTTGAAAACCTTCCCCGTCCGCATGAAAATTCACAACGAAACCGCCATGGCGGTGGCGGAATTCCTGGAGAACCATCCGCTGATTGATCGGGTGTATTACCCCGGCCTGAAAAGCCACCCGCACCACAAAATCGCAAAGCAACAGATGTCCGGTTACGGCGGGGTGGTCAGCTTCGACATCAAGGGGACCCTGAACAACGCCAAACGTTTCCTCGACCACCTGAAGCTTTGCTACATCGCGCCCAGCCTCGGCGGGGTGGAAACGCTCATCACGCATCCCGCCACCGTCTCGTATTACGACATCTCGCGCAAGGAACGCTACGCCCTCGGCATTACCGATACGCTGATCCGCCTGGCGGTCGGCATCGAGAACCGGGATGACATCATTCACGACATAGACCAGGCGCTCCGGAAAAGCGTCAAACACAAATAACCGGCATCGCACGAATACAATGGCGCATCAGACCCTGAAGAACAGCTATGAACGCTTGGTGGAGCGGGTGAACAAATTCCCGCAGGGCGCGCCGCCGTCCGAATTGCTCTTCAAGATACTGCGCATGCTTTTCAGCGAGCGCGAGGCGGAACTGGTGTCGCTGATGCCCATCAAGCCCTTTGCCGCGGAAAAAGCCGCACGGATTTGGAAGCTGGACCCCGTGGAAACCCAAAAGACACTCGATGCCCTGGCGGACCGCGGCATCCTGGTGGATATCGTGGACGAACAGGGCGGCGTCACCTATTGCCTGCCGCCGCCCATGGCGGGATTCTTCGAGTTCTCGATGATGCGCGTCCGGGAGGATATTGACCAGCAACTCCTCGCGGAATTGTTCTATCAGTACCTCAATGTCGAGGAAGACTTTATCCGCGATTTGTTTACGGACGGGGAAACCCAGTTGGGCCGGGTGCTTGTGCATGAGCCCGCCTTGGCCGAGGAACATGCCGTGCACGTTCTCGATTATGAACGCGCCACGGAAGTCATCAAATCCGCCACCCATATCGGCATCGGCGTTTGCTATTGCCGGCATAAAATGCAGCATCTCGGACGCGACTGCAATGCGCCAAAGGACATCTGCATGTCCCTGAACACCACCGCCTCCTCCTTGACGCGCCATGGCATCGCCCGCGCCGTGGAAACCGCCGAGTGTCTGGAGTTGTTGCATCAGGCCTACCAACACAACCTTGCGCAGTTCGCCGAGAATATCCAGCGCCGCCCGAACTTCATCTGCAACTGCTGCGGATGCTGCTGCGAGGCCATGATTGCCCAGCGCCGCTTCGGACGCCTCCATCCCGTCCACACCACCAACTTCCTCCCGGAGATTGACGCCGCCGCCTGCGGGGGATGCGGCAAGTGCGTGACGATTTGCCCGGTGGAGGCCATGACCCTCGTTTCCGCGAATGACCCGCACAAGCCCCGCCTGCAAAAGGCGAAACTCAACGAAGACCAATGCCTCGGCTGCGGGGTGTGCGTGCGGCATTGCCCCAATCACGCCCTTCGCCTCCTGCCCCGGCCCGAACGGGTTTTCACCCCCGTGGATTCGGTCCACCGCGTGGTGGTGATGGCCATCGAGCGCGGCAAGCTCCAAAACCTCCTTTTCGACAACCAAGTTTCCAAGAGCCACCGCGCCCTGGCCGCCGTGCTCGGCGTAATCTTGCGCCTGCCCCCCGTCCAACAAGCCCTTGCCCGGAAACAAATGAAATCCCGCTATCTCGAGTCCTTTTTCTCCCGGTCCAACAACACGGTCCGCCGGTACCTCGAAAGTATCTAACGGCCCCCTGCCTCTTGAGCAAAAGGTTCCGGAAAAGGGGTTGTGGTGAACTCGGCAATAAAGATTTGGGAATGGCGTTTTCCGTCCGCTTTTTCTCCACTGCCGGATACGAGCCGGGAGTATGCCAGGGTTTTGCCATCGGGCGCGATGACCAAATCGCGGCAGCCGAATTCCGAAAGTTGAGGGGTTATAAACACCGGGGCGCCCAATGGTTTTCCTGGATTAACCGCCACCACAAAAATCCCGCCATTATTGATACCAAGAAGATATTCACCGGAAGGATGCCAGCGCAGCCCGGAAACGCTGTTGGGATCATCAGCATCGTTGGTTGCCAGATGGGTCACCTGCCTGGGGTGTTTTGCGGGATCGGGATCGGTGTCGGAACCGTTGGCGGGGATCACGAAAATCTGGGTTGTGCCATCGGGGGCTTTACCGTAATAGGCGATACGGTCGCCGCTGGGGGAGCCGCGCACGACGCCATTGGCCCAGGCATGGGTTAAACGGCGCATCTTCAGGCCTTTCGGGGGCGAAGGAAACCGGGTGGCGGAACCGGAATCAGCCGTGGTGATGTCCACGGTTTCGGGAATTTCCACGGTGAACAGGGAATCCTGAAAGGACCCGTCATTCTCGCGGACCGTGCCGATGAACGCGCGCAGCGTGCCTTTGGGATCCACCCAGGAATCGCCCGCAGCCTTGACAATGCCGCCCGGCGTGGCCTGTTCCCTGGGCACGACGGGCACGAGGAGGGCGAAATAATGCGTGGCCCCATCCGGGGCTTTGGGATGTTTTTCCATGTAGGCAATGGTGCGGTCATACTGCGGCAGCAGAAAATCGTCGTAGGTGAAGCCGATGCGTTTTCCGTCGCGGGAGTACTCATGCCGGTGCGTCCCGCCCCGGTGGGCGCCGGGGATCGTGCCGCGGGCGGTTTCGATGTCGCGCTTGTCCACCCAGGTGAGTTTCCCGGAACCGTCCGCGGCCACCTCCGCGCCGGTGCGGTTGTTCTTGGCATACGGCCCGCGCGCGGCCACTTCCTCCTTCACCGGGCCGTGGATAAAGATCACCTTGTCTTCCACGGGGGAATAGGAGGCCGCGCCCACGCCGGGATACGGTTTGTCCCCCGGTACAAATTCCGTGGTCTGATAGAGCACGGTTTCCGTGCCCGTGGCGATTTCCACCTTCTCGATGGTGCGGCAATTGCCGATGGGCGGTTCCTGGATGTCCCGCGTGTCGTAACAAAGAAAGCGTCCGTCCGCGGAGAAGTTGTCGTTGTTGTCGAGACAGTGGTTTTTCGGCGAGAAGGTGATTTGCCGTTCACCGGCAAAAGAGGGTTGCGCAAACAGCATAAGGAAAAGCCCCGTCATTATTTGGGTTGTGTTTTGGCGTGTCCACATGGATTTCATATCCCGTGTTGATTGTTTTCCGGCATTATACGGGAATGGGAGACAAACCGCATCAATGGAAGGGAATCCAGATGGGGTCCATGCCCCATTCGGCGATGCCCTCGGCATAGACGCCGGCGCATATTCCAAGGCATGTCAATGTTACCGGGTTTTTGAAGCGGAGGAAGGGGATGAAAAAGCCGAAGAGGAAGTAGTGGTGGATATGGAAATAATAGTGTTCGCGAATGCCCCAGGTAACACCAGCAAGCAACAAAACAGCGGCTATCAGGAGTGCACCATAGGGCAGGAGAATGCCTTCGCGGCGGGCCAGGTAAAAATGATAGAGCGCCAACGCGGCGATAATTAGCCCGATGAAGGAAAACACGGCAACGGCCAGGGGGGGCATCCGCTGCAGGTCGGCGGGTGTCAGGGAGAAATTCAGGCTGCGGATGTTTTGCAAATAGAAGAAGTGCAAAGCGATGAAAAATGGAAGAACAAACGCGAGGCCATTCAACCGGAGCGCGCGGCGGCCGTTTTCGCGGAAGGAGGCCAAGGCAAGGCGCGGGCCGAAATAAAACAGGACGGGCGCGGAGAGAAGAAGCTTGAGCATCTCCCGGTACTCTTCATTATGCGGTTTCCAAACGATGGGGCGTTTGCAGAGTACCGCCCATACGTAGACAAACCCGGCCAGCAGAAGCGCGGCCCAAAAATAGAACCGGGCATCGCAC
The DNA here is from genome assembly GCA_964466925.1 of uncultured Nitrospirales bacterium. GTDB lineage: Bacteria > Hydrogenedentota > Hydrogenedentia > Hydrogenedentales > CAILVY01 > CAILVY01. Next base: position 5,619 of record CAYXPO010000026.1, on the reverse strand, counting down.
GCCATGCGGAGGGGATTAACGTAAACAGGCGGGGGCGCCTGGACACACGTTTCTTTTGCGGGCTTGGCCATCGGGCTTGAAAAATCCTTTTCCCGGTTATTTCAGTTTGTTTTCAAACCAGGCGGGGCCGCCCCACTTGCCAGTGACGATGACGTCCTGATCGCCGTCGGCATCGAGGTCCGTCACCACCATGTTCAGGCCGGAACCGATGCCTTGATCATACGTGATCACATGTTTGGTCCACACGGGTTCGGCCTGGCGGTCCAGTTCGTACCAGTACACCCCCAGCGGTTCGAATTCGCCGGGGTCGCCGCCGTTGTGCGCCATGAAGCGCTTGCCCGCCACCAAGTCCAGGTCGCCGTCGTTATCCATGTCCGCCAGGAAGAGGCTGTGCGCCTGCGACCAGGTATTGTCAATCACATGGCGCTTCCAGGTGATGGTGTCTCCGTCGCGGACCTGCTGATACCAGAAGATGCCGTAATCGTGGGCCACGCTGCTCACGATGTCCGGCACGCCGTCCTTGTTCACGTCATAGACCAGAATTTGGGCGGTGTGGTCCGCCTTGCCGTCCTCTTTGCCGCCGATGGCCAGGGGATGTTCTTTCCATGCGTCCTTGCGCGGGTCGGACGGCCCTTCGTACCAGGCTTCGGGCCGGAGCACGTCCGGGCGGCCGTCACCATTGATATCGCCACACCCCACGCCAAAGGTTATCTGCCGCTCGCTGATGACATGCTTCACCATCCCGCGTTTCCCATCGGGCAATACCGCGGATTCATACCAGACGGTGGGGAGGACCGCCGGCAGGATTTCGAGCGCTTTGCCGTCGCCGTCCACGTCCCAGGCCTCCCCGCACTCGTAATTGCCGTTCTCCTCGATGAGCGTCAGCGGCCACAAACCCCCGGCTTTCCCCGGATTGCGCAGCCATTCCGCCTTCTTGCCAAACCACGAACACGTGGCCACGTCCAGCAGGCCGTCCCCGTCCACATCAAGCGGCGCATTCATGAAATCCCAGCGATAGCCTTTGCCTTCTTCGTCCACCTCGCCCTGAATCTCACAAATCTTCAGCGGCTTGAAGTCCGGTGCAAGGTAAAGAAACGGCAGCGCGACAATATCCAGCTTCTTGTCATTATTGAAATCACCAACACCGCACACCTCCCCCCGGTAGGTTCCGATGTGATGCATCTGAAACGTTACCTTGGACGCCACCGTGTCCGCCGCCCAGGACATTCCCATGACGCCCAGCAACCCAATCAGCACCATTAAAGCCGCATTATTCTTCCGCATGATCCGTCCTCGCATTGTTTAATGATCCGGGAGTATTCTATGCCGTGAGGGGGGGTGTTGACAAAATATGGTTTGGGTGGGAAAGGGAAGCCATCCGGGTATATTTTTTAAGAAGAACCGTTGAGTAACAAGGAGAAACTCCATCCGGGTAGAAATCGAATCTCAGACGTCTTTTTTTTCGTTTGCAACTCGTTTGGGCTCGAGGCGCACCACTTTCCGGCCATCTTTTCCTTCTTTTTCCCGGAAAGCCTGCATCATGGCCTGTACATTGTATTGATATTCCTCGGCGAGTTCTTCTCGTACTCGCCTCACTTCCGTTATCACTTCGTCGTTATACATCATTGACTGGCTCCAACAATTCATCCGGAGTACAGATGAATGGCGCGTGGTATCCTTTTTCTTGAAGCAAATGGGTTACATCTTCTACATCCCGGAATTGTTTTGTCAAGACAAAGGCCATTTACAATGATTTAAGGGTAAGCAGAATAGGCAGAAAGAACGTGTTAGTGTTGAAAAATTGGGAGTAGATACTTTGTTATCTATTTTGGATTATCTTGCAGATTGTAGGGTTGGCTTATGGGGTGTAGTTGATTTGTGGAATTTGTGGAATTTGACCTGTTCGGCGGCAAGCTGCAACACTCCTTGTTGGCATGGCATTACACAACGTTATAGAGGGACTGGACATATCCCTGCCGGGCGCGCCGGAACAAGCGGTGCGGGAGGAGAAACACCCGCGCCGGGTGGCGGTGCTTTTGGAGGATTATCCTTATGCGCGCCCGGTGCTTCGGGTGGCAATGGGGGATTTTGTAAAGCGGGGCCAGTTGCTTTTTGAAGAGGGAGCCACCGGAGTGCGGTATACCTCGCCGGGAGCGGGAAGGGTGGAGGGACTGCATCGCGACGCTTCCGGGCGGCTGGAGTCCGTGACCGTCGCGTTGAATGAACGCGAACGGGACGGCACGCCCGCCGCGGAGGATTTTCAGGCCTTTGAACCGTTTACGGGCCGCGACCTCGCGTTATGCACGGGGGCGTATGTGAAATCCGTGCTTCTGGAGTCGGGATTATGGACCGCGTTGCGCACGCGTCCCTTCGGGCATGTGGCGGATCCGCGCATCGAGGGGTTCGCCCTCTTTATCAACGCCATGGACACGGAACCGCTGGCCCCCAACATGGATGCGGTGGCCGGGGATCGCAATGAGGATTTCGCCATAGGCGCGCTGGCGGTATCGAAACTTGTCAACGGGTACGTGTTTTATTGCCGTTCGCACCAGACGAAAACCGTTCCGCCGCCGAATGTGGGAATTATGATTCATGGGTTTCCGGGAACCCATCCGTTTGGCACGGCGGGGCTGCACATGCATCAATTGGAGCCGGCGAGGCGGGACCGGCCCATTTGGCATATAGGTTTGCAGGACGTTCTGGCCATCGGGGCGCTGTTTCGAACCGGACGGTTGGATGTTACGCGCGTGATTGCACTGAGCGGTCCCGGTGTGGCGCGGCCGCGGTTGATTCGCACGCGTCTGGGGGCTTCCCTCGAGGACATTACGGAAGGAGAATTGCATCCGGGGCCGCGGCGGGTGCTTTCGGGTTCGGTGTTAAGCGGGCGGGAGGTTTCCGGCGCGGGCCGGACGTATTTGGGCCGGTATCATCAGCAAGTGTGCGTGGTACCGGAGCCTCCGGAGCGGCGGACCGCTTTTTTACGCGGTTGGATGTCCCTGCTTCTGCCCCTGCGCCGGGGAAAATCTTGGGAGTGGTCCAGCGGGAGCGATCCGGACGGGCCGGCGATGTATCCCGCCGCCCACTACGAGTGGGTGTTTCCGTTCGACCTGCCCGTGATGCATCTGCTCAGCGCCTTGCGGCGCCGGGATTACGCGCATGTGGAGGCGCTGGGCGGCCTGGAATTGGAGGAGGAGGATTTGGCGTTGTGCTCGTATCTTTCACCGGAACATATTGATTATGGCCGCCTGCTGCGCGAGGCATTAACCGCCTTGAAGGGGGAGGAGGCACCATGAGCAAGCAGGGTTCCTCATATCCCCCTCATGTTTGGTTTGGAATGGGCCGAGGGCATGTCGTGATGGCGGAATGCCTGGCGCTCGTGCCGTGCGTGTTGGCGGCATTGCTGTATGGTTCGCCTTTGCGGATGGTGATGCTGTGGGCGGTGGTTTTGGCGGCGGCGGGGCTGGTGGAGGCCGTTTGCGCGGTCGCTGGGAAACGGCGGGGGGAACCCCGGTGTCTGTTTCATGGTCTGCTTTTTGGGGTGATGCTTTCGCCACAGGTTGCGCTTTGGCAGGCGGCGGCCGCCATGGCGATAGGAACGGTGGTTTCGCAAAAGCGCCTCGGGGGTGCCCGGTTGAATTGTCTGCATCCCGCGCTGACCGCTTATGTGGTGTTGCAGGTTTTGTTTTCGGGGCCCATTGAGGGTGCGGTCCTGTGGGGGTGGGCCAATGCGGGGGCGTCTGTGCTGGGTGCGCTGTGGCTGATGTTCGCGGGGATTCGAAACAGGCGGCTGGCGGCGGCGGTGTTGATTGGGGTGCTCGGAGGCGTGATTCCGCTTTCGGTGTTTCTGGGATTCGGGGCGTGGGGTTCCGTGGCGGGCGGGATTTGCTTTGGCGCTTTATTTTTGATGGCGGACCCGTATGTGGCACCGTTCACAACAGTGGCGCAATGGATTTTTGGAATCGCCGCCGGGGCGCTGATGGCGCTTGTTGCCGCCGCACCGGAATGGTTCTTCCTGATTCTGCTGTTGTGCAACGCCGTGGCGCCCGTTTTGGATGATTTGGCGGTGGAATGGCACATCCAGGAATTGAAAAAGCCCCCTCAGAGGTCCTTGGTATGAGCTATTGGCGCTGTATGTTGCCGTTGGTTGTGTTGGGGTGCGGGTGCGGCGCGGACGGGCCGAGGGAATACCAATTTCACGGGCCCGCGATGGGCACCACGTATACGGTCAAGGTGGTGGCGGCGATAGGGCCGAAGGAGGCGGAACAGGTGGGCGGCATGATTCGCGGGCTTCTGGAATCGCTGGAAGCAAAGTTGTCTACATGGCGGACGGATTCCGAAATCTCCCGCTTTAATCAATCCCCTTCAACCGAACCCGTGACGCTGTCGCCGGAAACCGTGGAGGTGTTTCGCATCGCGCAGGAAGTGAGCCGGCAAACGGACGGGGCGTTTGACGCGACCGTGACGCCGTTGGTCGAGGCATGGGGCTTTGGCCCGCATCCGGCGTCCGGGCCGCCGGATGAAGCCGCGCTTCAGGCGGCCAAAGAGCGAACCGGGTACCGGAATATCGAAGTTATGGAGGATAATCGCGTCCGCAAGTTGCGCCCGGATGTCTATTGTGATTTTTCGGCCTTGGCCCCCGGATATGCCTCGGACCGCATCGTGCACGCGCTGGAACTCCGGGGACTCCGGCGCTGTATGGCGGAGGTGGGGGGCGAGGTGCGCGCCCTGGGCGCCAATGCCTCCGGACAACCCTGGAAAATCGGGATTCTGCGGCCGGTGTCCCATGAAACGGAAATTCAGCGGGTTGTTGCCCTGGACAACCTGTCGGTCTCCACCTCAGGGGATTACCGCGAGTATCACATGCAAAACGGGAAGCGCTGGTCGCATACCATTGATCCCGCCACGGGCCGTCCGGTGGAACACGCCCTGGCCTCGGTCAGCGTGCTGCACCGGGAATGCGCATGGGCGGATGCCTACGGCACGGCCCTCATGGTGATGGGGCCGGAAAAAGGGTATGATTTCGCGGTCCAACAGGGATTGGCCGCCTATTTTATCGTGCATGCCGAAGGGGAAGGGTTTGTGGAGAAAACCACGCCGGCCTTTGATGCTCTTCCTTGATAACCGTCTTGGGGCGACCGTATACTGCAGGGAAAGAGGACTGCATAAGGAATTTTCCCTTTGTTGGACGAGAAACGCGGGTTGAATCTAGGATGCGGGGATGCGCCGCGTCCGGACTGCGTCAACATAGATGTGGCGCAACGGCCGGGCGTGGATATCGCCCACGACTTGCAGGTGTTTCCTTGGCCGCTGCCTTCGGACCGGTTCGATGAGGTGTGGGCCATTGACGTGCTGGAACATCTGCCCGCCCTCGTTCCGACGATGGAGGAAATTTGGCGGGTGTGCCGGAACAACGCCGTGGTGCACGTGCGCGTGCCGTATTGGAACAGCCGCTGGGCCTGGGTGGACCCGCAGCACCTGCGCGGCTACACCGAGGAAACCTTCGGATTTTTCGACCCCAATCACAAGTACGGCAAGCAGCGGCCCTATTATTCGGCGGCGCGGTTCACCACCGAATCGGTGACGTATGAGGGCTGCTGGTTCCTCATGCGGTGGCCGTTT
>CAYXPO010000025.1:0-17539 GCA_964466925.1 uncultured Nitrospirales bacterium | reverse complement strand
CATCGCGTTTCCAATGGACACTTCGCTGTTGATCCGCTACCAGTCGTATGTGAGCGCGGCGGACATGCTGTTTGATCGTCCGGTGCTGGGGCATGGCCCGGGCGTGTATGCCATTAGCTACTCGAATTATTGGACGCTGTTTGAAAAAGACTGGTTTGCGCAGGAACTGCGGGTCAATAACCATGTGCACAACGATGTTATCGAGATTGGGATTGACGCGGGATTGGCGGCGGCAGGATTGTATGTTACCGTGCTGGTGCTGGGGATGGGATATGGATTGTTGTTGGCCTTCAGCGCCGCCTCACCGGTGCGCCGCCGCATGGGGTATGCGTATGCCGCGCTGTTTTTGGCGTTTCTGGTGGACGGCCTTTTCGGGTTCAATTTGCGCGTGCCGGTTTCGGCGATGGCGTTATTCCTGCTGCTGGGCACGCTGGAGGGGATATGGAACCCCTCCGTGCCACAGGCGCAAAAGCGCCGCGCGGGCGTGGGCCGATGGGCGCTGGTGACCGTGGTGGCGGTGGTGGCGGTACTGAACGGGCGCGTATTCGCGGCGCAGTATTGCTTGCAGCAGGGCAGCCGCGCGCTCACGGCGAAGGAGTATGCCCAAGCCAAGGAAATGCTCACCCGGGGCAGTCGTATGACGCCATGGGACTGGCGTTTTGAGCGCCGGCTGGGGCTGGTTAGTCTGGCGGAACTGGACCCGGTGTCCGCGGTGGATCATCTCACGCGGTCGCTGGCCATCAACCCCTATTACATCATGACCCGTTTGCCCATGGGGCATGCCAAGCTGATGATCGCGCAGCGGATTATGCAGACCGACAACACGAGAATAGATGACGCGCTGAAAACACTGGATGAGGGCACGGACCATTTGAATGCCCTGCTGGCGGTATGTCCGGCGTTCGCCGATGCCCACGAGTTGCTGGGCCGGATCGCGTCGTTCAGCGCGGCGTTCGTGGGCCTCTCGAACAATCCGGAGGCCGCCGCCCGGGCTCATCAGTATTGGACGGTGGCGGAGGACCACCTGCAAAAGGCCATCCGCTTCTCCATTAAGAAAAAGCCGGAATACTACCGCATGCTGGCGAAGGTGCGGATGACGTTGAACAATACCGACGGGGCGGAGCAGGCGCTGGTTCATGCGGTGGAATCCGACCCTGCGGATACGGAAACCTGGCCGTTGTTTTTGGAATTTGCCAATAAACACAAGCGGTATGACCGTGCGCGCAATGCATTGATGGCGCAACTACGGCGGTTGAATGAAATGGAAAAGCCGGACAAGACCGCCCTGTGTACGGTGAATTTGTGCCTTGCCAATGTGCTTGAAAATGGCTATAACGATCAGGAGGGTGTGGAGAAGGCCTATTGGGGCGCACTGGAGAACAGCCCGTCGCGCCCGGAAGTTTGGACAAATCTCGCCCGGTATGCCCAAGACAAGAACCGCGGAGATTTCCTCGAGATGGCCGTGGCACAAACCTGCGGGCGGTTGGCGGTGACGGAGCAGAAGCCGCTGGCGTATGTGGCCGCGGTCAATGGCGTGCTGCAAAAAGGCGCGCCGGAATTGGAGAACGCGAGCGCGGTGGTGCTGTCGCACATTCGCGCCCACAAGCCCACGGAATCCCTGAGCGTGGACCAGGCTTATGGCTGGGCGGCGCGGCTGTTGTTGGAGGTGTTGCGGACATCGCCGGACGCGGAGGTGGGATGCGGGGCCTATTTGAATCTGGGGATCAGTTTTGCGGGGTTGGAGCGCCTGGACCTTGCGGACCAGTTGTTTGCCAGGGCAAAGTCCTGTATTGATCCGGAGCGCGAAGCCTTTCTGGCTATCCATTGGGCGGACACGATGGTGCGGCAGAACCGGTTTGAGGAAGCCATCGCCCTGCTCCGTGCGGCACGCGACAAGCATCCGGACAATCTGGACGGACGCTGGGCGCTGGCGCGGACACTGGCGAAAAATGGGCGCATGGAAGAGGCGCGGGTGGAGTACACCGCGCTTCTGCAGGAGTCCGCGCTTGCTCCGGAAGGGCGGGCCATGCTGGAGAAGGAGATGAAGGGGTTGTGAGGGGAAAAGGAAACGCGGCCACCGTCAATTCAGGTAGCCCAAGGCCTTGAGGGCGTCCCGCATGGCGGGGTCGAGATGCTCGGGCGCGATGGCATCGGCGTCCGCCACATACCAGACATAGAGGGCGAATTCCCGGGGCAAACTGGCGGGGTCGCAGGCGTCGGCATTGGCGGCCAGGTCCGCGAGCTTCATGGAGGTGCCATCCAGGGGACGGTGCGCCCGGTTTTCGCCAATATGCACGATATTGGGGGGAATGGGCTGTCCATCAACTTCGATGCGCAGTTGGATTTCCTGGTCTGGTTCGGCGGCAATGCGGAGCAGGGCATGGTCCTGTTCCGCCATGGAGGCATGCCAGACGTCGCGCTGAAAATCGCGGTCTCGTTCATGTTTTGTTTTCCAGGAAAAGTGAATATCGTTTCCTTCCCGGTGTGCTTCCCCTTTCCACTCATAGTAACTCAGGTCGAACGGGCCGAGGGTTGTTCCTTGAACACATCCCGTAACCACATGTTCGTCATCGCCGCAGGTCATGAGAATGTGCAGGCCCGCGCCGCCCCGCGCGGCGATGCGGGCGGCCATCCCGCGCATCAGGTCCCCTTCGGGTGGAGGCGTGGCCAGGCCATGAAGTTCTTTTGGGTCCGCGGAGAGGTCAAAAAAGGCCTCCCATCCTCCGGCCAAGTCCCGCAGGTACTTATAATTTTGGTACCGGACAGCCCGGGCGCTGAAGGAAAGGCCCAACAGGGAGGCGTAGCCCATGCGGGGTTCACAGGCGCCCGTATCAAGGAGTTCCTTGAAGGAGCGCCCTTGGAAGCGCTCTTCTTTGGGGAGCGCGAGACAATCGAGGATCGTGGGGGCGATATCGATCATTTCGACCAGTGCCTCGCGGGATTCTCCGGCGTGGCGGCCCATGGGCAGTTTCATAAGCAATGGGATTTTCAACATTTCCTGATAGAGGGTCCGGCCGTGGTTCTCACCGCCATGGTCCCAGAACTCCTCTCCATGGTCCGCGATAATCAGCAGGAGGGTGTTTTCGTACAGGTGGCGCTGTTTGAGGGCGTCCAACAGGCGGGCCAGCTGGGCGTCCGAATAGGCAATCTCCGCGTCGTAGGCGTCGAGGGTTTGTTGACATTCGGCCGCCGCGCCGAAGTCCGCATAGGCGGCAGGGTGGAATTTCCCGGCATATTCCGGGGGCGGGGTGTAGGGGGAATGGGGCCCCATGGCGTGCACGTACATGAACCAGGGCCGCCCTTGCAGGGCATCGAGCGAAGCGATGGCGGTGTCCACGACGTTTGCGTCGTCGAGATTCTTGGTATCGGAGGCCTCCACATTTACATACCGGGTAAAGCCCGCGCCGAATCCCCAAAGCGGCAGAAGATTTGGGTTGGTAATCAGGCCCTGGGTTTCGTAGCCGTGTTGTTGCAGTGCGGCGGCGAGCGCGGGCAGGTCCTTGCGCAGCAGGTCGGGGTTGTCCTGGGCGCCGTGAATATTGGGGTAAGTGGAGGTCAGCAAAGAGGCCACCGAAGGTTTGGTCCAGGAGGACTGGGGCATGAGATTTGTAAAACGAATCCCTTCTTGGGCCACGGCATCCATGTTGGGGGAGGTGTCCCGCGGGTATCCATAGCAATGGAGATGATCCTGGCGCAAGGCATCAATTAGATAAATCAAGACGTTGGGGACCTGTTGCACCCCTTGAATGATTTCACAAGGGCCTATCCAAACGGCGCGCGGGGAATTGATAACCAGGCGGCAAATCCCTTGGGAGGCGTTTAAGGGAATGCGATATTCGGCCCATCGTGGACGATGGCCGGTGGTGAATTGATGGATAAGGGCATTGTCCACGTAGACCCGGAAGGAGGCGGTTTTGCCATGGGGTTCCCCTTCGAGCACCCCGAGGCGGAGGAAGGCGTCCCGGGTGATTTCGCCGAGGCGGATCACTTGATTGGTTCCGTTTCCGGCGCTTCGGGCCTCACGCCATTCGGAATAGCGTTCAATGCATTTGACGGGAAGCTGCCGGAGAGGGAGGTCCTGTTCAAGATTGGGGGGGGCTTGACAGCCCTGCTCGGGCGCCTGTAATGCAAGCACGAAAGCAATCAAAAAGACAACTGTCGCACCCGGGAGGCAATGGAAGGCCCGGGGAAAGGCAGGCTTAATCTTTGGCCACTTCAATCGCGTTTTTACCCGCCCCTTTGGCTCTGTACAGGGCGTCATCGGATTTTCGGATTAGTTCCTCCGACGTAATGGTTCCGGTGCCGCAGGCCACGCCGATGCTCATGGTGGTGCCATAGCGGTTTTCAATACGTTCAAACTCGGACTGCATCCGCTGGGCTACCTGCAAGGCGCCTTCTGCGTTGGTTTCCTGAAGGATCACGGCGAATTCATCGCCGCCGCAGCGGAAGCCTTCGTCGGTCATGGAGGTGCGTATGCTGCGGCGTATGACATGGCCCACGGAGACCAGGAGTTCGTCGCCCACCTGATGGCCGTAGGTGTCATTGCACTTTTTGAAATTGTCGAGGTCAATCATGAGCAGTGTGACCGGTGTGTTGTTGTCGCGCGCGCGTGCGGTGGCCCAGGCGATGCGGTTTTGGAAGGAGCGCTTGTTGAACAGGCCGGTCAGGGCGTCTTTTTCGGCGGCTTCGGCCAATTGGCGTTCGACTTCCCGTTTTTCCGTCACATCCTTGAAGGTAAGAAAGACGTTGCGTCCGAATTCGGTCCGGATGAACGAGGCGGAGATATCCACGTGAATCTGGCGCCCGGAAGGATGGGCAATGAGCAAGTCGGCCATGGTGCCGCCGCCCCGGTGGGAGCAGATGATGAGGCCCTGTTCGAGGCGGAGCCGGTCGGAACCGGTGAACAGGTCGGCGATGGGCTTCCCCTTCAGTGAACTGGACAGGACGCCAACCAATTCGCTGAAGGCGCGGTTTGCGTCGGCGATGGTGAAGGTGTCATCTTCCAACAGCACCATGCCGTCGGCGCTCAACTCGAACAGGCTCCGGTATTTGCTCTCGGCCATAATCCGTTCGCGTTCGAGTTCCCGTTCCTTGAAGAGGCGGAGGAGCTTGGCTTCAAGTTCGGCATGGGGGAAGGGCTTGTTGATAAAATCCTGGGCGCCGGCGTGGACAACTTCGACGTAGGGAAAATCCTCGGGATATCCGGTCATGACGATGATGTCCATGGCCGGACATGCGGCATGGACTTTTTCCAGCAGGTCAAACCCATGGAGGCCGGGCATCATCATGTCGGTCACGAGCACGTCCACCGGGCCTTGTTCGATGATTTTCAGGACTTCAAGGCCATCGCGGGCGCAGGTCACCTGACAGCCGAGCCGGAGCCCCACCACCCGTTCGATAAGGGCGGTGATGCTTTCCTGGTCGTCGGCTACAAGGATGCGATAATGGGCATACGGCATGGGCGCGGCCTCCGCCGGACGCGCCACCGACTCAGCGCAAGATATATTGTTCATACTGCTGTCCATATCCTTCCCTCTGCGAAAGGCCAGTATACGTTAAAGGACCGCCTTGGTGCAACCCATTTTACCATAAGTGAAGAGCGTGGGAGCCTCTAGTTGAGAGCCCCCAACGGTTTCAGGCGAATGTCCTTGAATTGGACGGTCATCGGCGGGCCGCTGTGCAATTGGAGGGCCAGAATCCCGGATAAATCCTGTTGTTTGGGGTCGTTATCCAGGACTTCGGCGACCGTGCGCCCGTTGATTTTGAGGGTCAGGCGCGGCCCCTGGCAAATGAGATGATACTCGTGCCAGTCTTCGAGCCGGAACCGGGCCGGACCCTCCGCGCCCTCGATTTTTGTAGTGACGGGCTGGCCATTGGAATCAAAGACGGTCTTTTCGCCGCGCCACGCCAGGGTTTCCCGTCCGTGTTCGTCGTACAAGCGCACAAGCCAAGGGGTCTGGGTATTGTTGTCTACCTGGTAGCCGCGGCAATCATCGGTGATTTTTCCATTGAATATCTCGCTGCGGAACTGGAATCCGCAATTGACACTGCTGGAACTGAGGATGCGATGACGGAGTTTCAGTTCAAAATCACCCAGGGCGCCGCCCTGATAAACGAGGTAATGATTGCGTTCCGTGGGATGTTCCGGGGTTATTTTGGCCGTAATGGCCCCGTCCTCAATGGACCAGAAACTCATGTCGGCGGCCTTCCAGCCTTCTAACGTTTTGCCGTCGAAGATGGATTGGAATCCCGGTTCGTCCTCCAAGGGGGGCAGCGGATCGAGGGGTACGGGATCGGCGGGTGAACTGGCGGTGGAGGGCGTTTGCGGATGCTCTGCACAGGAGAGGAACAGTCCGCTCAGGGCCAGCAGGACGGCGAAACAAGGCATTTTCCATTTCATGATGCATTTTCCCTCGTTGATAACCGCCGCAATTATGATATCAGGCCCGTGCCCGGTTCAAACTCAATACGTGGTGAGGCGTGAGGCAGGGGTGGGAAATAAGGGGGGAAGGGATTGAAAGAGATGTGGACCGGATAGACCGGATGGACGAGATGGACAATGCTCCACTCGGATAGATGGGGCGGTTGAATCTCACGTGCTGTTTACCAGTTCTCCATCGGGACTATGTCAGGCGGGAGAGCCGGCGGGGCGGAGGGTTCGATGAGAATGGTCCAGCGGCTTGATGACGAGGCGGGAAGGCTGGTTTGGAAACTCAGCATGCGCGTATTCGGATTTTTCTCGTCATAATCATGGGGCGGGGTTTCAATGCCGCACAGGGCGAGTTTAACGCTGGCGGGGGCGAATACCCGAAGCGAAATAGCCTGCCCATTCTGCCGGAGGGTGGCGGTATCCGCGCTTTCAAGAGCCACCTCGGCGCGCGTGGTCATGGCCCAGCGCAGGCGCGTTTCACGGTCCAGGGTTTTGATTTCGTCTTGAATCAAAACCGACGGCCCGAGGAGGCGCACTCCGCGCAGGGCGCTGGCCAACTGCCCTTCATACACCGGTGTCATGTCCACCACCGCAAACGGATGGCCGGGCGCGTCCGAGAACCGGGTGATTGTTCCATGGCCGTTGACGTGTTGCAGCTGGCCGTCCACCACCAGGGTGTTATGGCTGAAATTATTCAGGCGGAAGACCGTCCAGCGTTCGCTCTCCTGACTTTTATTCCAGAGGTCAATGCCCCTGGATTCGAGGCTGTTATAGTTCTGGCTGCCCAAATCCACCGCCCATCGCACCCCCTTCATGTCCAGCACAAACGAACCGGTGTCCATGTGTGCGTGGTTTGTGCCCGGCGACCCGCCTTTGATCCCCACGTAGGTTGCATCATCCTGCCATCCACTGCGCAGCATCGCCACAGGCGTGCGGCCCACGCCTTTCCAGCATAGCGTCCCGGGCGCCTCCAGGTTTCCAATGGGTTGAGCCCACACCAACAGAAATGCCAGCATTCGGTCTCCTCCGGCCTTGAGACTTGGCTTTTCTGCGGCGAACAGCTCCAATTCCTTTTTTTCCCGCCAGAGCAACCCCGGATTCTGGAGGCGTTGGGCAAACCAATGCATTGCGGGGGATATCCCGCCCTTGGCGCCGCAATCGGAATAATTGAAGAAGAGTCCGGTGGGGCCGGTGGCCTGGAGATAGAATTCGGGGGTCTTCCGGAATCCATTCGCCGAAGCCAGGCCGAAGTCCGTGCCCAGGACCGATTCCAGCGCGGCAATCATCAGTACATTGTAGGTAGTTCCATACTCCCAGTAACTTGGCCCTTCGGGATACACCCCATCGGGCTCATATTCCTGCATTGCGTGCGGGACGTTCTTGACGGCCCGCGCCACCATCTGTTCGGCCAACCCGGGGCAGTCTTCCATGACGGCCAACGCGCCCAGCACCATCCCGCCATGGCACACCTGATTCCAATTGTTATTACCGGTCACCCATCCGCCGCCTTTCATGGAAGGCTCCAGCCCTTTCTTGATGATGGCCTCCCGGATAAGGGAGCGCGTTTCCGCGTCGAGATCGTTGTAGAGCCAGTCATACCCCACCGCCAGGGCCGCCGTCATTTCCGCCACATCCAGAAAATGGCTCGGATTCCAGTCTTCAAACGCCGCCGCCGCCAGCATCTCCTTCCGTGCACGTTCAAGGCAGTTCTTTTCTCCCGTCATGCGATAGGCAAACGCCAAATATGAAACCCGCTGAAAACACGTCCGGGAAACGCTCAGCAGACGTTTTCCTATTTTTTCGCGTTTCACGGGTTCTTGATTCATCAGTTCATCGGCGGTGGATTTTATCTGCCCGTACACCGATGAAAGCAGGGGGTCTCCGTCAATCTTCGCCTTTATTTTGGGCGCCGCGCCGTCCGAAAAAAACAACCGCGGATGCGCGGGTGGGGACTGTTTCATGCGCGCCGCCACCGATGGCGCGGACGCGGCATCCTGCGCCGCCGCCGGGTACGGCATGCCGGACAGCAAGAAAGAACAAATGATGACAATAAACGGCACACGCCCCGGCCCCGAGAAGTACATTTTCAAGATCATTTTATTCCTCTTCCTATAAAACGTGATGAATCCAGTCCATCTAAATTCTATGCTTATCCTTCTTGGAAAATCCATGAAGTGAAATCCATCCATGGGTTGAACATCGATCTATTGACCCGTTCTGTCCTCGCTCCTATAATGCCGGTAACCGTGAAAATGAGAGGAGAGGGATGATATGCATGCCACTGCTTTGACTCGTGTTGCCTTTCAGGGCTTGGGCCGGGCATTGTGCGCCGCCGTTTTTCAGGCGGTCGTCCTGCTTTCAGGGACGGTTATATTCTGTCTGGCGGCCAATGCCGCATGGGCGGAGGCGTCGAAGGGCGGGGTTTCACTGGACGCCGACTACCCTGGCGGCAATATTATGGTGGATCGCATTGAGGGCGATACGTTCTACCTCAAACCGGACCTGCGCGACACGGAAGGGTGGTGGTTTTATTGGAATTTCAGGGTCACGGGCGCGGCGGGGCGCACCCTGACCTTTCACTTTGTGGAACGCGATCCCATCGGCGTACTGGGACCGGCGGTCAGCGCCGATGGCGGCGTATCATGGTCGTGGATGGGGCACAAACCCGTGCGTTCGGGGCAATTCACGTATGTGTTTCCGCCCCATGCGGGCGAGGCCCGGTTTGCATTCACAATTCCCTATCAGGCGTCGGATTTTCACAAATTTTTGACGCGGTACCGCACTTCACCGGACCTTGTTGTCGAATCATTGTGCAAGAGCGCCAAGGACCGGGATGTTGAACTGGTGCGGGCGGGGCGGCTGGATGGCAGCCCGCGATTTCGCGTACTGGTGACGGCGCGGCATCATGCCTGCGAGACAATGGCGAGTTATGTGTTGGAAGGCTTGCTGGAGGCGGTTCTGGCGGAGGAGGACGATGGGTATTGGTTTCGGCGGAACGTGGAGGTGATGGCGGTTCCGTTCATGGACAAAGACGGCGTCGAAGAGGGGGATCAAGGGAAAAACCGGCGTCCGCGCGATCACAACCGCGATTATATCGGTTCCGGTATTTATCCCGAGACCAAAGCCTTGCGGACCTTGGCGCGCAATTGGTCAAATGGAAAATGGCAGGTTGCCTTGGATTTGCATTGCCCCTATATTGGTGGCAGGCACAATGAAGACATCTACGTGGTGGGCAGCCGGGAGGAGGGCATGTGGGAGGCGCAAAAGGCGTTTGGGACGGTGCTCGAAAAGGCCAATCAGGGCGGGGCATTGCCTTATCAATCCGCAAACAACCTTCCCTATGGACAAGGATGGAACAAGGCCGGCAATTATGCCGCGGGGGTCAGTTTTTCACACTGGGCGGAAGGCATCGAGGGGCTGCGCCTCTCGGCAAGTTTCGAGGTTCCCTATGCCAAGGCGGGCGGGAAAGCGGTTACTCCTGATTCCGCCCGGAATTTCGGACATTCCCTTGCCAAAGCGTTGCGCTTGTATCTCGAACATCGAGAAACGCCCGGACCTGAAAATAAACCGCCGGTTCAGGTGTCCGGCGTTTTTCCCTCCATGACCGTGATGGCCAAGGGGCTTGGCAGCGATTCCGAGGCGGGGATTGGCGCATTGATCCCTTGGGCGGACCGGCTTTGGGCGGTGGGGTACGTCGCGCATATCCGGGGCGAAGGCTTGGGCCTTTATGAAATCCGCGAGGACATGACGATGCGGCGGCATCCCGCCTCAATCACGGGAACCTATGCCAACCGCATGGTGCATTGGCCCAGCGGCCAGGCGTTTATCGGCCCGTATGCCATTGACGCGGATGGACAGGTGCGTGTCATCGGGGCGTTCAAAGACAAGCGCCTTGCGGCCACGTGCGCCCATCTCACCGATCCGAAAAACAAAGTCTATTTTCTGGGCATGGAAGGCGGATTCTGGGAAGTGGACGTACACAGCCTGGAAGCGGCCCAATTGTTCGATCTTCGGAAAGAATTGCGCATTGTGGATGCCAAGGAACATTTCAAGAGCGCCTGTACCGGCCAGGGCCGCGTCGTCGTCGCCAATAACACATATGATGAAAAGGAGTTTATGGGAAAACGCCACGCGGGACGGCTCGCCGAATGGAATGGCGCGGTCTGGACGATCATCGAGGAGAATCCATTTGTGGAGGTGAGCGGCAGCGCGGGCGATGCCTCGTACGGCGGGAACACGCTCTACGCGGTGGGCTGGACGAATGCCGCCGTGGTGTTGCGCGCCTTGGTGAATGGCCAATGGCAGCGCTGTCTGCTTCCCAAATCCAGTCAGAGCTGGGACCATGCCTTGAATACGGAATGGATGCGCATTCGACATGCCGTTACCGAGCGTTTGTTGATGGATGCCCATGGCACCTTTTTTGAACTGCCGCCGTTTGCCTATGGAGGTCATATTTGGGGAATCCGGCCCATCTGCACGCACCTCCGGGTGGTACCGGACTTCTGCCATTGGCGCGGGCTTTTCGTCATGGCCTCCGATCAGATCGATCATGATCAGGGGCAGCCGCAATCCGGCTTGTGGTTTGGCAATATGGATGACCTCTGGGCCATGGGCAAGCCTTCCGGCTGGGGAGGCCCTTGGCGGGACACCCCGGTGAATGCGGGTGAAGTCTCCGATCCGTTTCTGATGACGGGATATGACAAAAAAGTGCTTCATCTCGCGTGCAAAACGAAGAAACGGGTGCGGTTCGAGGTGGAGGTGGACTTTCTCGGAGATGGCCACTGGGCGCCGTATCAGTCCTTCACGATCACCCGCCGCACGTCGTATGTACACCATGAATTTCCACAGGGATTCTCTGCGCACTGGGTGCGCATCAGGGTGAACCGGGATTGTACCGCGACAGCCTGTTTCACGTATTATTGAGGAATGAACCAACAGAAGGAGATTCCCCATGCGTGAAACCAAGAAGCAGCGTTCGGTTCCCGCAAAGAAGGTCCGCTGGTATCAAGTAAAGATTACACTGATGGGCCTCCCCATATGGCGCAGGCTATTGGTGCGTGAAGACATGAGTTTGGGATTGCTGCACGCGGTCATCCAGGTGGCCATGGGCTGGACCAATAGCCACCTCCATCATTTCATTATCGGACAGAACAGGTATTCGGACCCGCAATTCGACGGCGGCTTCGATTTTGGCGCACCGCCGGACCTCGATGAAGGAAAGATCACACTGGCGGAGGCGGCGCCGCGTGTGAAAGCCAAGTTCCTGTATGAATACGATTTCGGGGATTCCTGGGTGCATACCATCACCGTGGAAAAGATACTGGAACCGGAGGCGGCGCCCAAAGGTGTTGCCGAATGCATCGGTGGGGAACGCGCCTGTCCCCCGGAAGACTGTGGCGGAATCGGGGGCTATGCGGACTTGCTTAAAATCATCAAGAATCCCAAGCATAAAGAACACGAATCCATGTTGGAATGGCTTGGCGGCGGGTTTGATCCCGAGGCATTCGACATCGCGGATATCAACAAGTACCTCAAGAAACTCAAATGGCCGCGCACAACGATGGACCAACTCGCACGGATACTCATGGCGCGGGATGGAATATTGTACTGATACCGCCTGCGGCGGGCATCAGGCTTCAGATAGTGGCCGCCGTTACGGCGCCCAGGTCATTTTCAGATCGCGGCGGGTGGCGCGGCAATCCTGGAGATACAGGTTGATCAGCGTTTGGTAAGGAATCCCGTTTTTTCCGGATTTCTGTTTGAAGTACTCGATGACATCGGGATCCAAACGAAGGGTTATTTGCTTCTTGATCCGTTTGGCATAAGGATTTTTCCGGGACTTCATTTTTGAAAGATCGTATTCAGCTTTCATCTCATCTTCTTCGATAGTGTTCCGATTCCGCAAGGGTGGCCTTTCGCGCGGACACAATCCGAATTACATTTTCCGCTTCACGATGGCAATGGCAAACCAGAAGCAGGCGAAGCCGGGAACTGAATCCCAAGAGCAAGAAGCGGCCTTCCCCTTCCGAATGCATGTCATCATAAAATTCGACGGTGTGTTCGTCATAAAACACCGACCGCGCCTCTTCGAAAGAGACACCATGCTTATTCAGGTTGGCCCGGGCCTACTTCGGGTCCCAAGCGAAACATAATTCTTTCATAACTACATTGTAACCACACCCTGCTGTTTTGTCAATCAACCGCCCGCGGCGAGTTCCACATCGCGGCGCCCAGTCCTGGAGTTGCCGGTGAAACCCGGTGGCGGCGTTCGCGCGTTCGCGCCGCACGGTTAACTTGGTGCCCGCAAATGTGCCATAATCCGGGGTGGTGGTACGCAGTCAAGACAAGGAAACGCGGACCGGTGAAGGCCGGAGGCACATGGAGTCCGCCGGAAATTTGCAGGTTTCCCGCATCCCATGAGGTGTTGAACATGAGCGCGAGACAGGTGAATGTGAATTGCGTGATGAGGTGGGTGTTTTGGGTGGTGATTGGCCTGCTGTACGGAAGTGCGATGGCGGCATCCATCGAAGACCCGCCGAAGTTGATGGCGGAGGTGTATGATTCCGGATTCCCGGAGGGGCATGACACATATAACGGCATGAGCACGGGCAGTGATGGAAAGATTTACTACGTGCTCTGCACGACGGGTCACGACGTGGCCGGGCGGATGTTCTGTTTTGATCCCGCATCGAAGAAGATCGCCCTCATCGGCGATTTGTCGGCGATGTGCGGCGAAAAGGACATGAAGGCCGTCGCACAAGGGAAAATTCACTGTTGCTTTTGGGAATACCAGGGAAGACTTTTTTTCAGCACGCATGACGGCTACTACGTGATTCTCAACGACATGGAGGTGATTGGGCCGCCGCCGGAAGGCTGGAAGCCGTATCCGGGGGGGCATTTTCTGGCGTATGATCCGGCCAGCGGGAAAACGGAGGATTTCGGCATCGCCAAGAAGGGCGAGGGCATCATCGCGATGAGCATGGATGTTCGGCGGGGCCGGCTCTACGGGCTCCTGTGGCCTTCGGGGGATTTCGTCACGTATGACGTGCCATCCAAGGAACTGAAAAACCTAGGTTCGATGTTTCGCGACGGGGAAAACGGCCGGGGGGATCGTTACCGGACCATTTGCCGCTCGATTGCGGTCAATCCCGAGGACGGGGCGGTGTATTTCAGCACGGGTGACGGGGCGATTATCCACTATGATTGTAACAGCCAGAGCCTTGACATGGTGCGGGGCGACACGATGAAAAAGGATTATTTCGGCCTGTACGACCCGAGCAATCCGGGGCACATGGGGTATAACTGGCGCCAGGTGGTCTGGTATGCGCCGGAGCGGTCGTTTTACGGCGTGCATGGGAACTCGGGGTATTTGTTCCGCTTTGATCCCAAGGCCGAGAAGATTGATGTATTGGAACGGCTGACTTCCCTGCCCTCGAAGCGTTGCGGCATGTACGACCAGTTCAGTTATGGCTACCTCGGCTTTACCTTAGGTCCCGATGGGCGGACGCTCTATTATCTTACCGGCGGCCCCATCTATGAGAACGGCAAACGGGTGACCGGGAAGGACACGACGGGCAAGGGCGAAGCCAAGGGGCTGGAAAACCTGCACTTGATCACCTATGACATTCCCGCCGCCCAGTATAGGGATCATGGGGCGGTGTTTATGCCGGACGGCCAGCGGCCCCTGTATGTCAATTCCATCGCGGTGGGAAAAGACGGTTCGGTTTATACCCTTGGCCGCATCAACCGTGATGGCCACACATTAACGGATTTGATTTGTATTCCGGCGGAAGCCATCCATTTGGACCGATAAGGAGATGCCACAATGAAACAGACACGGCGCATGTTTCTAAAACAGAGTACGGCGGCGGGCATGGCGGCGGCCTTCACCATGGCAGGCGGCAAGGCTTCGGCGCGGGTGTTGGGGGCCAATGATCGGATACGGATCGCGGTGGCGGGCATCAATTCCCGCGGACAGGAACATTTGGACGCCTATTGCGCCCTGAAAGACCAAGTCGAAATCGCCTATCTGGTGGACCCGGATTCCCGGCTGTTTGATGCGCGCCAAAAGTTTGTGCAAGAGAAGGCGGGCAACACGCCCCGATGCGTGCAGGACCTGCGCCACGCCCTCGAGGACAAGGACCTCGACGCGGTTTCGATAGCCTCGCCGGACCATTGGCATGCGCTTTTGGCGATTTGGGCGTGTCAGGCGGGCAAGGATGTCTATGTGGAGAAGCCGTGCAGTCACAGCGTGCACGAAGGACGCAGGTTGATTGAAGCGGCCCGAAGGTATGATCGCATCGTGCAGCACGGCACCCAAAACCGCTCCAATCCGGCGTTCATCAAACAGATGGCGGCCGTGCGCGGCGGCATGTATGGCAAACTGCTCGTGGCGTACGGATACGCAAGCAAGCCCCGGCAAAGCATCGGTGTCAAAGCGCCCAAGGAACCGCCCGAAGGATTGGATTTCAATCTCTGGCTTGGTCCGGCCCCGCAGCAGCCCTATCATGAGAACCTTGTCCATTATAACTGGCACTGGTTCTGGGATTTCGGCTGCGGGGAGATTGGCAACCAGGGCGTGCATCAGATGGACATCGCCCGCTGGGCCATGCCGGAAGGGGCCGTGCCGCAACGCGTGATCAGCCTGGGCGGACGGTATGGCTATCAGGATCAGGGGCAAACGCCGAACACGCAATTGACGATCATTGATTTCGGCGAAGCGAAGATATTCTTTGAAGACCGGGGGCTTGTTGACGAACGCACCACCAAGGTGGCCAATGAATTCTACACCACCGAGGGTGTGATCAAGCACGGGCGTTTCTATCCGAAAGGCAAGAACACGAGCGAACCGTTGCCGGAGGTGGACGCCGATGACACCCGGCAGAAGACCACGCTCACGGGGAAACAAGTGGATGATCCCTCGGGTATTTCCCATGTGGATCCGCAACAGTTGCACTTCAACAATTTCATCGAATGCGTCCGCAGCCGGAAACGCGAGGACCTGAAAGCGGAAATCAACGAGGGGCATTTGTCATCGCTGCTCTGTCATTTGGGCAATATCTCGTACCGGCTGGGCGAAGACATCTCCTTCACCCACGCGCCGGCGCTCCTGGAGAACGACGCCATGGCGGGCGAGGCGTGGGGAAGCATGAAGCAGCATTTGCTCGATGTCACCGGCATGAATCTGGATGAAGGCACCTGCAGGCTGGGACGGACCCTTGCCTTCGATGCGCAAGCAGAGAAATTCATCAATGACGGCGAGGCCGACCGCCTGCTTACCCGCGCCTATCGCGAATCCTTCGCCGTGCCGGAAACATTCTAGGCGTGAGGCGTGAGACCGGAGTCTGTCTGCGGCGGATTCCTTTAGTGGCGCCTATCTCCAGGCAGGAGTTTATCCGGTATTTTATTCCGGTATTGGTGTCCCGCCTGGAGATGTCGCCGGATAAAAATGCATCACCAGTACCCATTTTTTCTTGCGCCGCATCCGATCACAACACGTTATTGTCCCGGTTCGTCTATTGCGGGTACGCGGTCTTGCCATTATGTTTGCGTTAACGGATTGACAAGCCGGAAATGCATGGTTACGATGGTGGCACGAAAGCATAGAACAGTAAACCCATGGAGACCGCGTTTATGACGATGAGGGAAGGTAGCGAGGGGGAATTGACCCGGCGGGATTTTTTGGCGGTAACAGGCGCGGCCGGCGCGGGGGTGGGGGTGATGGTGGGCGCCGCCGGCGCCGTGGAGGCGTGCAGTGCGGAGTCCGCGATTCCTGTGCCGTTACCGCGGGTGGCGCGCTTCGAGCATCTGGCGTTCGGGATGTTTGTGCATTGGGGGCTGTATTCGCAACTGGGCAGGGGTGAATGGGTGATGTATATGGAAAAGATCCCGGTGGCGGAGTACCGGAAACTCCGGGACACCTTCACCGCAAAGGAGTTCAGCGGGCGGGCGCTGGCGCGGATTGCGCGCAAAGCCGGCATGAAATATATCACGCTCACCTCCCGGCACCACGAGGGGTTCAGCCTGTACGATACGCGGGGCCTGAGCGATTATGACGCGCCGCACAGCGCCGCCGGCCGCGACTTGATTGCCGATTTCGTGGAAGGATGCCGCACGGAAGGCATTGTGCCGTTCCTGTATCACACCACGCTCGATTGGTATCAGGAAAGTTTTGAGAAGGATTTCAACGCATACTTGGACTATCTGTACGCGTCGGTCGAGGTCCTGTGCCGAAATTACGGCGAACTGGGCGGTCTCTGGTTTGACGGAAACTGGAGCAAGGCGGGGGCGGACTGGAAGGAAGACCGCTTGTACAAGATGATCCGCAAATATCAGCCGGACGCCATGATCATCAACAACACGGGCATTCACGAACGCGGCAAGATGGGCCATCCGGAAATTGACAGTACCACCTTTGAGCAGGGCCGCCCCACCCCGCTGGATCGGCGCGGCATGCCCAAATACATTTCGCTCGAAATGTGCCAGACCATGAACATGCACTGGGGCATTGGTGCGAAGGATTTTAATTATCTTGCGCCCGGAGAGGTGATTGAGCATCTGTGCGCGTGCCGGAAAGTGGGGGCCAACTATCTGCTCAACATCGGCCCCACGGCGGAAGGCGCCGTGCCCCCGTATGAAAAGGCGTGCCTCGAACGCGCCGGCGATTGGGTGGCCATGCATGCGGAACCCATCTACAACGGAAAACCATGCGACATCAGCGGACAGGACGACGACTTCGGCCTTGAAGCGAACGGCAAGACCTATTTGTTTGTGCATAACCTGGCGCCGCGCGGCGACAAACACGATGCAGTGGCCGCGAACGGGGCCGGGCCGAGGAAGTTCAGCGGCATCACGAAACCCACGGCAAGCGCCCAATGGATGGACAACGGCGAGCCGCTTCAAGTT
Organism: uncultured Nitrospirales bacterium; assembly: GCA_964466925.1. Lineage (GTDB taxonomy): Bacteria > Hydrogenedentota > Hydrogenedentia > Hydrogenedentales > CAILVY01 > CAILVY01. The sequence goes on along the minus strand of CAYXPO010000025.1, from coordinate 204 downwards.
AACCATAACGATAAGGAGTTGGTGCTGGAGGCGACGGCGTTCCCGTATGGGACCAATACCGTTGTCCGCGTCGCGCAACTTGGGTGAAAAAGATGAAACACGACATCCTGTTCCAGCAGTCAAAATAGTATTATACCGCTCGTTCCCAAGGTGCACCTGGGAATGCACGTGCCTGCGGCGAGCGGACGGAACATGACTAAGAAG
>CAYXPO010000024.1:0-17938 GCA_964466925.1 uncultured Nitrospirales bacterium | reverse complement strand
CGCCCTATTGAAACGACCCTGACGGGGTCGAACATGTCATGGCAAGAAAGTTGGTACGCGCCCATGCTGAATCCGCATGCTGTAATGATTTCCCTGGCAGCATGACCGTACATTACAATGGAACGAAGAAGAAACGCGGACATCATAACGATATCCGAACCGAGGGAGAAGTGCGATGCGCAAGGAAATGATTTGGGTTGTCCTGGGTTTGGTGTGCGCGGTGGCAGCGGCATCACAGGCGGCGCGGGCGGTTGCGCCGTCGAACGATGAACTGGCTACGGCGCGGCAATGGGCGGCGGTGAATTTCGAGCGCGCGGCCACGCCGCCCACGCCGGCGCCGGGTCTGGAAGTGGTGATGAACCACAATCCCGTGCATAAGAACGGACGTTTCGGCAGGCCGCTCAAGCTGGGCGAGGTGGAATATACACAAGGACTTTTCTGTCATGCCCAGAGCCGCGTAATCGTGCATCTGCCCGAACCCGCCAAACAATTCACGGCCATGGCGGGCGTGGACAATAATTCCGACACGTCCGCCGGACAGGGCAGCGTGGTCTTTTCGGTGAGCGTGGCCGGAAAAGAAGCCTTCCGCTCGGAGGTGATGCGCGGCGCGCAACCGGGGGTGCCGGTCTCCGTGGAGTTGGGCGGGGCATCGGAATTTGTGCTGGAGGTGAATGACGCGGGCGATGGCATTTCGGCGGATCAGGCGGACTGGGCGGATGCGAAGGTTATACTGGCGGATGGAAATGACCTATGGCTGGCCGATTTGCCCATGGCCGGAAGCCCGGTGAAGCTCGAACCCGGCGCCTTCCCCTTTTCTTTCATCTATGATGGCAAACCTTCCGCGGAACTGTTGCCCCAATGGAAATTTGAACATTCCGCGAAATCCCTGGACCCGCAACGCACGGAACACACCCTGATCTGGACCGATCCCGGCACGCGCCTGACGGTGCGGTGCGCGGGCATCGAATATCATGATTTTCCAACGGTCGAATGGACGTTGTATTTCAAGAATGACGGGAATAAAGACACGCCGATCCTCGAAAACATCCAGGCGCTGACACTGAACATGGAACGCGGCGACCGGGGTGAGTTCCTGTTGCACCACTGGGTGGGCAGTCCCGCCAACGGCAAGGATTACGGGCCGCAGGAGACCGTGTTGAATGTGAACGCAACCAAGCGCATCAGCGCGGCGGGCGGCCGCCCCACCAATTCCGACCTCTCGTACTTCAACATCGAGTCCACGGTGAATGACGGGCTGATCGCGGTGGTGGGCTGGCCGGGACAATGGGCCATGGACTTTGTACGCGGCGAAGGCATGGGACTGCACCTTCAGGCGGGTCAGGAATTGACGCATTTCAAATTGCTGCCCGGCGAGGAGGTCCGTTCGCCGCTGATCGTCCTGCAATTCTGGAAAGGCGATTGGGTGCGCGCGCAGAACGTGTGGCGGCGCTGGATGATGGCGCACAGCATGCCGCGCCCCGGCGGGGAGTTGCCCAAACCCCAATTGCTCGGATGCAGTTCGCGCGCCTACGAGGAAATGATCAAGGCCGACACCGAAAAACAGATCATGTTCATTGATCGCTACCTGGAAGAAAAAATCGGCATTGATTATTGGTGGATGGACGCGGGCTGGTACGTGCAGAACAACGGCTGGCCGCAGGTGGGCACCTGGGAAGTGGACCCAAAACGGTTTCCGCAAGGCTTGCGCCCCATCAGCGATCATGCGCACGCCACGGCATCAAAATTCTGGTGTGGTTCGAGCCGGAACGCGTCGCCCCCGACACCTGGCTCACCAACCACCACCCCGAATGGATTCTCGGCGGGAAAAACGGCGGCTTGTTGAACCTGGGCAACCCCGAGGCCCTGCATTGGCTCACCGAGCATATTGACAAGCTCCTCACCGAACAGGGCATTGACCTCTACCGCCAGGATTTCAATATGGACCCGCTGAGTTTCTGGCGCGGCAACGACGCGGACGACCGCCAGGGCATCACCGAGATCAAGCATGTCACCGGGTATCTCGCCTATTGGGACGAACTGCGCCGCCGCCATCCCAACATGCTCATTGACTCCTGCGCCTCCGGCGGGCGCCGCAACGATCTCGAAACCATGCGCCGCGCCGCACCCCTCTGGCGCAGTGATTACGCCTTCGAGCCCCACGGGCACCAGGGCATGACCTACGGCATTTCCTTCTGGATCCCCTTCCAGGGCACCGGCACCGTCGCCTGCGTGAACGCCCCCTACTACGGCGGCGGTTATTCCCCCGTCGAGCCCTACGCCTTCTGGAGCAACACCAGCCCCAGCATCAATTTCGGCTTCGACATGCGCGTGAAGGAAATTGATTACGCCGCCCTGCGGACCCTTGTCGAACAGTGGCGCGCCATCAGCCCCAATTACTACGGCGACTATTACCCCCTCACCAAGTATTCCCTGGACTCCACCGATTGGATCGGCTGGCAGTTCGACCGCCCCGAAGCCGGACAAGGGATGGTCCAGGTCTTCCGCCGCAAGGACAGCATCTACAGCGCCGCCACCCTGCCCCTGCGCGGTTTGGACCCGGAGGCCTCCTATTCCGTGACCCGCTTGGGCGGCGAAGCCCCCACCGTCTACCCCGGCCGTGAATTACTCGAAAACGGACTTCCCGTCGCGTTTGCCGGGCGGCCCGCCGCCGGCGTCTACCTCTATCTCAAAACCCCCTGAACACGAGGGGCAAACACCCACGGCCACTCCGTCTTCGGCGGAATCACCGTTTCATGCACTGCCGTAAGGGGTGTATACCCACGCAGGGAAACAAGGCCTTTCATGAATCGCTCGTTATGCCCGCCACTTGAATCCAAGGGGCGCGAAGAGGAGGGTTTGTGGCATGGCTGCATATTTGCTATCATATAAGCATGTGTGGAGGAGACGTTTTGCACGCCTTTTACAGAACCGCCACACCTTCCGGAGTCTTCATGGATGATCCCCTCATCATAGCGGACCGTGCTTTTCAATCGCGGCTGATGATCGGGACGGGCAAATTCCCGTCCGCCGCGGCGTTGCGCGCCACAATCGAGGCGTCGGGTGCGGAAATTGTGACGGTGGCCCTGCGCCGGGTGGATTTGTCGCACCCGGAGGAAGAGGGCATTCTATCCGCGATTGATCAGAAGAAACAGCTTCTTTTGCCAAATACGAGCGGGGCGCGGAATGCCGAAGAAGCGGTGCGGCTGGCCAAACTGGCCCGTGCGGCGGGACTCGCCCCCTGGATTAAACTCGAATTGACGCCGGAACCCCGCTACATGCTGCCCGACCCCGTCGAGACGCTGAAAGCGGCGGAAATCCTGATTAAAGACGGGTTTACCGTATTGCCCTATATTCAGGCCGACCCGATTCTTGCCAAACGGCTCGAAGAACTCGGCACGGCGACCGTGATGCCGCTGGGCGCCCCCATCGGCAGCAACCGCGGAATACGCACCAAGGACATGATCCGGATCATCATCGAGCAGGCGCGGGTGCCGGTGGTGGTGGATGCGGGGCTGGGCGCGCCGTCGCACGCGGCGGAGGCGATGGAAATGGGCGCGGACGCGGTGCTGGTGAATACGGCGCTTTCGGACGCCACGGATCACCCCACGATGGCGCGCGCGTTCGCCATGGCCGTGGACGCCGGACGGATGGCTTGGCGGGCCGGCTTGGGACCGCAGCGCGACACGGCGGAAGCCTCTTCGCCGTTGACCGGATTTCTTTTCCCGCAGGGGAAATAACGGCTATTCCCAATCAGAGGTTTTAAGGACACCAAAGACATCCGGGACATCAAAGACGGCAGGTGTCAATGGAAGTCGTGCGATGAGGGTTTTGCCCCAAAGAGGGTTGAACTTGACGGATGGTAGAATACGCCCATGAGTTTCTTGCCAACCATGGAAGCCTGGCCCCGGGAACGGGTCCAGGCGCTCTATGACGGAATCACTTCCGCCGATGTTGAAGCGGCGCTAAAGCGCGAGAATCGCTCGATCCGCGATCTGGCGGCCTTGCTGTCTCCGGCGGCGGTTCCCTATCTGGAATCCATGGCGCGGGAGGCGCAACGGCTCACCCGCTGGCATTTTGGCCGCACCATCACGCTTTATGCGCCGATCTACATTTCCAATTTGTGCGCGGCGGATTGCGTGTATTGCGGGTTTGCCGCACATTCCGGGAGCCATGAAAAACGCACCACATTGACGCCGGAACAAATCCGGCGGGAATGCCAGGCGCTTTCCGCCATGGGATATCAGAATGTCCTTCTGCTCACCGGCGAGGCCCCGCGCGCGGTGCCGGTGGACTACATCGCCGAGGCGGTGTCCATTGCCCGTGCGCATTTTGCATCGGTGTCGGTGGAAATTTACGCCCTGGACGAGGCAGGATACCGTGTGTTGTGTTCGCGGGGGCTGGAAGGCGTCACGCTGTACATGGAAACCTATGACCGCGAGACCTATCCGAAGCTGCACCTCGGCGGACAGAAAATGGATTATGCGTTTCGCCTGGACGCCATGGAACACGCGGGCCGGGCGGGGGCGCGGCGTCTGAGCATTGGCGCGCTCCTGGGCTTGTACGCCTGGCGCATAGACGCGGTCTGGCTGGGGTTGCATGCGCGGCATTTGCAGAAAGAATGCTGGCAAAGCGCCCTTGCCCTGTCCTTCCCCCGCCTGCGGCATGCCCCCGCGCGGTTTGCCCTTCAATATCCGGTATCCGACGCGGAACTCGTGCAGATGATGCTGGCCATGCGCCTGTTCTTGCCGGAGGCCGGCTTCAACCTCAGCACGCGTGAACCTGCGGCATTGCGCGATCGCCTGATTTCACTCGGCGTCACCGCCATGAGCGCGGGTTCCTCGACACGCCCCGGAGGCTATTCCACGCACCGGGAAGGGTACGCCGGCCCCAACCGGGAAGGCTGCGAGGTGTTGGAACAATTTGAGATTGAGGATGATCGCCCCCCGGCGGAGGTGGTGGCGGCGATTCGGAAGGCCGGCTACGATCCCGTCTGGAAAGACTTCGACCGCGCGTTTGACGCGGTGTGAATTTTACCGGCGCCACGGCGGACGGGCATGCTGCTTTCGGCGCCGCCCCATGGGGGGATGGCTCGTCAAAACGCGTCATGATCGGGTTGCCATGGCCTCTGTTAGGCCAATGTGCGGTTGCGGACGCGCTCGTAGGTGATCCAAAATTTTCGCACACGGTCCAGGGTGCGTTCGCCGAGGGTTTCCGGAGAGTAGGCCGCGATGACGAAGAGGCGGGTCAATTCCAGGGCTTCCTCGCGAAGCGTGCGGAGTTCTTCGGGAAAGGAATCAATGAACTCGTAGGGGGTCTGGCCAATCTGCCGCGGCACGCCCAGATCGTAGGCCAGCGCACAGAGCGCCTCATAGGCATACGCGACATGGTCCGCCGCCGTCATGACCTTTTTCATATCCGTCCGGCCCATGGAATTGCGGTATTCGCCGGAGGTGGCGATGTCACGCTGGATTCTGACGTTACGTTTGCGTTGCGGCAGAGACGGCAGCCGCGTCAACCGGGTCAGCGTTTTCTCCACGCCGCCCAACAGGCGGAGGACCCAGCGGGGATAATGCTGGTGTCGTGCCGCGGCGCGCGCGGCGAAGGCCGCCACGCCCTTGATGCCCGCATACACAAAGAACAGGCACAAAAGGACCAGGACCGCTTTTCCCAGGCGGTCCATGAATTGGGACTGTTCGAGAAGTTGCACGGGGGTGGCGGACACCTGGGAGAGTTTGAAGGAGGATCCGCGCGACCAGAAATCGGTCTGGTGATGGTCCACGTACGCGATGCCGGGCAGGGCGGGCTTGGGCAGTTGCGCGGCCACCATCAACACCACGGCAATCATGACCATGCCCAAGCCGATCCAAAATACGCCGATGCCGCGCGGCATGGCCACGCCGCGCGCGCGGAAGAATTCGCGCAACCCGCCCAGACTGGTCAGCAGGAGCAGGGTCAATGCGGTGACGATGTACTCGCCCATGTAGAAGGCGCCGGCCATGACCATTTGTTCGCCGCCGTGTTGAACGATGCGCAATCCGGCGGCGAAAATGAACATCACGGGCACGGAGAAATACAGGATGGAAATACCCGGATGGCGTTTGGGCAGACGGTCCTTCAGGGCCGCTTTGGAGGCGGGTTCGGTTTTTGTTTTGGGTGTATAGCCTTCCCGCGGATCGTAGGGTTCAAGAATAAAACCGGGATCATCCGCGTTGCGCGGCGTGGGTTGGGGCGCGGCCCCGGGCGCGCGTTGCATCGCATTCCGCAACCGCCGCGCGGTTCCGGTGAGAATGCCTTCATCGCCCGCCGAACGGTTTTCATCCACGCAGCACTCGTGCGTGAGGCGGTTCACCAGCCACCAGATAAAAATGACAATCGCCATGTTAAACAGGGTGGCAAGATAGGGATTGTTGTTCATGAAGTTGCGCGCCACGGAGCCCATGTCGTAGGCGCCGGTGGTGGTGAAGGTGTACATGCCGATGGCGAAGGCCAGCGCGGCCATGTACAACATGGACTCTTCCGAGCCGTCCCGGGCAATCAGCCGGTTCAGCGCCACCACCCCCATGACAAAGCAAAACGCGACAAAACGCAGCCCGGCATCATTGACCTCGGTGTAGATGTACCGCACATCGAGCAGAAAAAAGATCACCGCGTAGACCATGATGAAAAGCATCAGCGGCGTGAGCGCGTCAAGTATCCAATCGGTCGGCGTGCGCGGCGGCTTCGCGGGAGCGCGGCCGTATTTTTTCCCCGCCAAGGATTGAAAATCGGTGGCCTCGGGCGCTTTTGCCCTGGGCGCCACCTGGGCGGTGCTCAACAACGACTCGAAGCCCGGATCGGGCATTCTTAGCAGCGACTGGAAATCCGTCGGCGGCCCGGTGTCCTCCGGCGGCTTGAAATTCGGCTGATAGGGTTCTGGGCACATGGTCTATTGATCCGGCTGACGCCGTCCAACACAGTACCTGTTTGACGCCGGAAGGGTCAATTTCTCCCGCGGCGCGCGGCAACACCCGGCAGGCAGAGAAAAAACAGCGTTGCAAAAACCATGGCGGCGTCTCCGGCGCGGGTTCCAATACGGCTTCCCGGGCCGCAACCCGCCGCCGCCTCCGCTTTCGGGGTGTCCATGCCTGTGCCCTGCAAGGCCAGCGTTACGGATTCAATCCCCGCGCCGGTGAAGATCAGCGCGGCCGTATGCTCCCCCGCCCCGGACGGTGCATACCGCACGGAGATGAACGCGCTTCCCTGCGCAATCAGGGAATAGGAGGCCGGGCCGGACACCGAAAAATTGCCCAGCGGATCCACCACGGAGGCGGCGCCCGTCAAGACCCCCGTGCCGGTATTGGTCACCTGCACCACGCCGTTCACAAATTGGCCCGCCTCGACGTTTCCCATCAAGAGGCCCTGGGCGGGTGTTGGTGACAAGGTGATGACCGGTTCGGCCACTTCATAGGGAGCGATAAGGGAAAGCGCCGTGGCCTCGGCTTCGAGGGCATCCCCAACGGCTTGCACGTTTTTGAAGTTCGCGCGGCTCCAGGAACCGCTTCCCGGCGCGATGCGGATGCTCATGCCCGCATCGGACGCATGAACAAAGGATGTCGGGAACGAATAGAACACCGGTTTCAAGCCGTCCGTGAACGTCAGGCCGTTCAATTCGATATGCACCGGATGATCGTGAATCCGCGCGGGGGCCACTTCCACAAACGGGAATTCTGATCCATCACGGACCAGCACGCTGATCTCGAAGAAAAGCCCGCCCGTTATCAAATCCTCCCCCGGCAACGGCAGTACGGCATCCGGGTTTTCGGTCAAAATCTGGTACTCCCGGCAGGCCGCTTTCACCACCAGCACCGTCTGCCCCACCCCCCCCATAATCTCACGGGGACACGCCACCTTTATGTATTGCCCGGCATGCTTGGGAATGGGCACGGACAATTCCACCGGGGCTTCTTTTTCCGTTTTTTCCCCCGTGAACCAAGTGATCATGGAGAGAATCGAGTTGCAGACCGTTCCTTCCGCCTCATACGTCAGGGTATCCAGTTCCCCGTGCAGGCAATTCAAGGGATCGTTATAGCACTCCCCGGGTTCCTCCTTGACCGGGTCCGCCGCCAGAGCGCCCCCGCCCAGACACAGGATAAGCATCACGCGCAACAGTATTCGCATCATTACGTTCTTCCGATGGTGTGGCTACAACCGTCACTCTGAACCACACCCCATTATAGCACCATGCCGGGCATTTTGTGGCGGTTGCATTTCTACCGGGGCGGGATGCGATACAAGGTGTGCTGGCTCCCCTGGAGCACCGGTTCCAGGGCGAGAGGATATTCCTTGGGGGAGACGACGTACCCAAAATGGTAGTCCCGGCCAAGCCGCCGCCATTCTTCCCGGCTGCGCTTGGGCCAGGCCTCCAGGGTCCACGGTTGTGCGGCATCCACCTCGATTCCATAGATGTCGTGGTGGAGTTTCTTGATGGCGGGGGCAAGGTTTGGCAGGTACGTCATAAGTTGGGTGGTCTGGTAGTCCGCCATGATGGGGTGCCGGGTATGGGAAAGCCATTCAACGTCCCAATAGGGCGTGACCAGAAGCGCGTTCGGCACTCCTTGGGCCTCCAAATACCGGACAATGTCGTTTTGGATCGGGGCAACAGGCAACGAGGTTCTTGAACGCCCTTCGCGAACCAGCAACGTCACGGTGATTATAACCAGTAACGCGCCCATGGCGTATGTTCCGAAGCGTTTCTGGTTCAGGGGGATTGACGAGGAAACAACCACCCCGCCCGCGCCAACCACAAAACACGCTGTGCCAAATTGATGACAGTACGCCAGCGCCAGGAAGGCCGCCAACAGGCCGATAGTCCACAAAGCACAACTTTTTGAACAAGTGCGTTCCCAAGTGCAACTTGGGAACGAGGAGCTTTTTTCATTGCGCGGAGTCTTCGGCAAAATAATCGCGCTTTTGCCACGATCAGAATCATCCGGGATTGTTCCGCCGCGGCGCTCTTCGCAAGAACGGGCCGTGATACTTCTCCGTTCGCTCCACACCGCGGCGGCCGCGCCGCCCGTCAGGGCAAAGAGGAGGCTGTCGGTGCTGATGCAATACCGTGAGACGAGGATTTCGGGCAAAACAAGCCGGATGAGCGGCAATAGCGCCGCATAGAGGAGCAGCAGCAGGATCAGCCCATCCCCATAGGCATGTGAAGCATCGTTTTTCCTTTTCATGGACAGTGCCGCGAGTGAAACGGCAATCAACAGTACCGGCAGGTGATTCAACAGCCGGTACGGCATCCAGCCAATCAGTAGAAACGGTATCTTCGGCCCCATCATCGAATGAATTGCGTAAACGGCAAGCACAGCGCCCAAGGCCGCCACCCCATAAAGTCCCACAAGAAATTCCCCTCGAATTCCACTTTGGAGAATAGTTTTTGCGGTTTTGGACCATTCATTCCCCGAATTGGAATTCGGAACTGCCGCAAACCGCGCCCGGATGAGGCCGCCCAAAATAATAAGCACCATAAACGCCAGAATCAGCGGAGGTGCGAAGGCCCCGTAGCGGGGAAAGAACCGGTGCACGTCATGCAGCGCGGAATAAGCGGACCAAATCGGCCAGGGATCGTCTTGGGCCGCATACGCCCCGCTGTCCGGCGGGGGGACATAAAACCCTTGCTTGATGGCCCAGAAGGCCGCACATCCCAGCAGGCCCGCCATGCCCCAAAAGACGGCGTTACGGCAGGTTTCGCGCCGGCCGGCAAGATAGTCCATGAAAAACAGCACGATGGCCACAAAGGCTATGGGCGGGAATTGTCCCATATGCACGGCGGGCAGCAGTCCCAAAAGAAACCAAGGCGCACGCCTGGCCCCGGCGATGAACAAAGCCAGTATGAGCAAGGCGCATCCCGTGCCCACGGGCCCCACACTGAAAAAATGCGGCCAAACTTCAATGGGGTAATAACTTTGGAAGGGTTTGTGCACTTCGAGCAACACCAGCACGGCGGCGATATGTCCGCCGAGCGCCTTCCCCGTCAACAAACCGCCCAACAGAAAAACAGGGATGACGCCGGCGGCCAATTCCAGCCCGTTCCGCAGGCCGCATAACAGTGCGGGACTCGGCGCCACGGCCAGCCATGCGGCGGAGAGATAGCTTTGCAGGCTGAACACATTGCACGCATACCGGTAAGCAGGGTGCCCAAGGGGGTAGGGAACCTGCCGCGTAATTATCAGGGCGTGTTCATAGGCCTCATCCCACCGAATCCCCCGCAACGCCACCGCCAGCACGCAAAACAACCCCCATCCCGCAACGCCCCGCCACAGGCGCCGGTTCCCTGGGTTATCGTCCCCGCCATTCCATTGCATAACGTTGGTCATTCCACAATTTTTAAGGAGAGGCCGTGCATGATACGTTCTTGGATGCCAATTTTGCCGCGTGCGCCGTAATCCGGCGCCATCCCTTTGGAAACTTCCCTGTCTTCCCCGCTCGGGTTGGAAGACAACTCGTTATAGAGGGAATCCGGCTCAGGACACACGTTGCGTTTCATCGCTTAACCATACCCTGAGAAAATGGTCTGTTCAAGATTTTTATGGGAAATTATCCTGAAGCCAGGCGGCCCGAAAATTCAGCGCCATGGGCGGATTACCATACGGACGGCCCCGCGAACGGATGCGGCGATTGTTCGCAAAGAGGGGAAAGAAGCAGGGTGACTAAACAGGTCCGGCGAATTCACGGGAGGATTCGACTTTCATGGAATATACCGTCCCGGGGCGAGAATGCACTTCGGATCCAGAACGGATTTGATCTCGCGCGCCACCTGCCAAAAGGGATCGCCCGTATCGGCCCAGAGCGGCATGCCTTCGGGCGAGAGCCGGTAGGGCGGATAGCCGGACGCTTTCAAGGCCGCCGTCACTTCTTTGTAACAGGCCTCCGCCTGCGCGACATCCTCCGGTACGGATTTGTCGAAGGCCAGATTAAGGATGGCCACCATGGACCGTTCGTTCAGGAGGGTGAAGGTGACCGGCACATCAAATCCGTGGGCATGGAAAATGGGCGTAACGCAGTCCATCAGCCGCCGGATGTCTTCGCCGCGCAGGGGGAGCACGGGCGAGAACCAAATCAGCCCGCAACCGGCCTCGAGCGGATCAAGCGGCACCGGCCCTTTTTCCCGCAGCCGCCATTGCGCGCCCAGCAACGGCGCGTCCGTGGGGATGCCTTTCAGCAGCCCGTAATTGGGTTCCAGGGCTTCGAGTTGTTTGGCCAGCGCCCGGCCCAGACCAAAGCGGTTTAGCAGCGCCACCGCGCGCTTGCCCCAGGCGAGTTTCCGATCATCCACGAAGACCAGCTTGCCCAGGGCGCCCACCCCCTTCCGCAATTCGCGGACCGCCCCCCGCACCTGACCGCGTGTGCCCAGCAAAGCGCCGGAGGCGTTCCACGCGCCGAGGCCGGTTTCCCGCCGGAGCGATTGCCGCACCGATTCCGGGAGCGGCGTTTTCCCGCCGGTTTCCTCCCATGGGTAACGGCGCAGGCTGGTGATTACCCGCAGATCGTTGCCAACATGCACCGCGCTATTGAGAATCCCGCGCATCCGCAGCGGGCGCAAGGCTTCCATCAGCGGGAATATTTCCGCATCGCCGTCCACCTTGATGAAAAACAGCCGGAAGTCCTCCGGCGCGGGATACAGCCATACGCACACCTTGGTCACGATGCCGAGATTGGATTGCATGAACAAACCATCCAATAGGGGGCCAACACCGTAGGGATATACCCGCGCGGTCCGCGCCCCCTCAAAATGGCCGAATCCCGTGTTGAGGACGCGCCCGTCCGCCAGCACAATTTCCATCCCGCACGAGGTCCGCACATGGTCCCCATAGGGCGTATGGCCAAACCCGCGTTCGAGCACGTTCCCCACAATACTGGCCTGCGGCCCCGCGCCCGTGCTGTCCATCCAGAACCCGGGTGCTTCCGCCCGCACGCGTTCATAGAGTTGCTGCTGGGTCACTCCCGGCTCGATCACCGCATACCCCATTTCCGCGTTAATTTCGAGGATGCGATTCATCCGCCCCAAATCCAGGATCACCGCGCCCTCTTGCGGCGCGCAGGCGTCGCCATACCCCCAGTTCTTGCCGCGGGACACCGGGTACAGGGGTATTCCGTGCCGCGCCGCGATGCGCACCGCCGCCCGCACCTCCTCCACGGTGCGCGGATAGAGCACCCCCCGGGGCGTGGTCCCATGCGGTTGGGTGGTGCGGGCATACGCCTTCACCACCGCGTCCTCCATGGCCGCCTGCTCCGCGCCCAACGCGTTTCGCCATTCCGTCAAAGCCTCATCCCACGGCATAGTGTACTTCCCTCGCAATCAGTATATTCGGAGTGTAGCACCCCGCTTTTCCCGATCCAAAATCCTTCCTTAAAAATCCTCTTTATCCTTTTCCGGAAATCGTGTAGGCTATGGATGCGGAAGCGGAAACCCCGGGAGCCGGACCATGGTGCTGGAGAACATAACGCATGAAACCCTGTTGGAGCATCTGCACGACGGCGTCTACATTGTGGACCAGGATCGGCGGATTACCTATTGGAACCGGGGGGCCGAACGCATCACCGGCCATGATCGAAACGATGTTTTGGACAAGGTGTGCGCGCCCGATTTCCTGGGGCATTTGGATGATCGCGGCGGCTCCGTGTTCAAGGGCGAATGCCCGTTGAGCCTGTGCATGCGCGACGGGAACGTCCGGGAAAAAGAACTGTATTTCCGGCACAAGGCCGGGCATGCCGTCCCCGTGATCACCCGGATCAGCCCGGTGCTGAACAACCGCGGCGAAGCCATCGGGGCGCTGGAAGTGTTCAGCGACAACACCTCGAAGATGTATGCGAAACAGCGCATTGAGGAATTGGAGGAACTGGCGCTGATTTGCCCGCTCACCGGCGTGGGCAACCGCCGGTACGCCCAGATGACCCTGCAAAACGCCATCGAGGAATTGCGGCGCTATGATTGGAATTTCGGCCTGCTCTTTGTGGATATCGATCATTTCAAGGCCATCAATGACACTTATGGGCATCCGGTGGGCGACGAGGTCTTGTGCATGGTGGCCCAGGCGCTGCGTTCCTGCCTGCGCTCGTTCGATTTCGTGGGGCGCTGGGGCGGCGAAGAATTCGTGGTGATCCTGCCGAACATCACGGATGACATGCTCGAAAAAGTCGCGGAGCGCTGCCGGATCAATATCGAGGCGTCGAAACTCCAGAGCGGCGGGAAGGAAGTGGGGGTGACCGTTTCCCTTGGCGCGGTGCTCGCCGATCCCAATGAAACCGCCGATCAATGCGTGGAACGGGCCGACAAGCTCATGTATCAGAGCAAGGCCGACGGGCGCAACCGGACTACGCTGGCGACGTGACGGGGGCCTCGTCCGGCTTGGGGGCCGCCACCACCACGGGGGAGCGGCGCGAGAACCAGTAGCTGTCCAGATACGCCAGAAGCACCATGTACAGGCACATCACCAGGATCATCCAGGACAGCCAGTAATACGTGGGGAAATCCTGTTTCCACATGTAATAAAAGTAGTAGCCCGCCATGGCCGTGAAATACATCCACACCAGCCCGAGCGCCCGCGACGGACGCTCGAGTTCCGACGAAAAGAACAACATGGGCACCAGCAGCATGATGTAGTAATAATACGTCGGCGACACCATGAAAAAGGTGGGAACGAAACTGAAGGCCAGCGCCATGTCATCCCGAATCCCTTTCAGGGCGAATAAACACACCACCAAGGCCACCACCTGGATGGACCACCACAAGCCGGGATGCTCCTTGTAATAGATGCTTCGGGTGAACGCCGCGAATTTCTTCAGCGGGTTCTCCGGCTTGGCGGCGGCGGGCGCCTTTTGCGCCGCGCCCGGAGCGGCCGGTGCGGGCGCCGCGCTTTGCCCCGTGATGAACTCTTTCAACGTGGCCTTCCAATCCAGATCGCTCTTGAAACGTCCGATAAAGAGGTATTTAACGCCCACGCGCCACGGCGAGATGTCGTTATTGTGCCGCCCAATCTTTGAGCCGAAATCCTTCCACAAATATGTTCCGCCCGCATACACGATGGAACCGCCCACCAACAGCGCCACCGTCACCGCGAACGTCCCGAAATATTGCAAATACCGCGTGTTCATCAGTCCCTTGGCGAGGCCCCAAGCACCGCTGGTAAGCAGCACCAGCCCAAAGCTCAGGACCGGCCACCCCGCCAGCCACAGCGGCCACAAAAGATTCACGATGACCACGTCCTCCGGCTTCGTGCTCTGCACCCACTGGAATTGGGTGAACCCCTTGCCGGCCAATATCGGTGAGGCAATCAGCAACACCACCCCCGCCGCCGCCACATGCGGCGCCACAATCAGAGCCGCCCGCCGCCAATAGGCCGCGCCGTATCCATACCGCCCATGCAGGGTATCCACCGCCACCCGCGCCAGCCGGAACAATTCCCAGAAAAATTTCGCGCCCAACCCGAATAAAAAGACGCCCGGGAAAATGCGCGCCAGGATCGAATACGCGCACAAGGCCCCCGCCATCATGTAATGCTGCTTTTTGAGCATGCACACCGCGATCACCAGGGCCATGGCGAAATCCGTGCGCACCAGCGCGCCCTTCATGTGCGAGAAGTGCATCATGTAATGCGTGCCGAGCAATATCAGCATCAACAGTGCCGCACGGGCTCCGAACGCCCACCAAACGCACAAAAACGCCGTACTGATCAACATCAGGTCCACGCAGGCGATAAAATTCATGCCGCGCTCGCTGTCCGTGGATATCTGCGTCGTGAGCAATCCCCCGATCACCATGGTCCACACCGGCGAGGCGTTATACCCCTTGTCGCGCAAAATGCCGTTCCACCGCCCCGCGACCAGTTCCTTCTTGAAAAACGAAACGTCCTTCACCCATTCCTGCCAGCGTTCCGGGGAAAAGCGCGACTTGTATTGATCGCGGTTCTTGAGCACCTCGTCCACGTTGATGTAGCCGCCGGTCGCCAGATTGCGTATGCTTTTCTTGTCATTGTTGTATTTGCGGCCCGTTTCATCGTCGGCGATCAGCGACGCCGCATACAAGCCCGTATACCCGATTTCCCGGGCGTATTTCGTGCCCAAGTAATAGTGATAGTGCTCATAGGCGTTGAGATAGCGCCCATACCGGAAATTGAAGTAATCCAGGTAGTTCACCATGGCCACCGCCGCCGTGGTGAGCAACGTGGCGAACAAAAACCCATGGAGGGCCGGCACAATCCCGGGGAAGATGTTTACGCGCGCCCACCCCCACGCCGCCGTCTTCGCCACCTGTTCCGAAAGCCGGCCAAGGGGTTTTATCCGGCCCAGGAGCCGAACCAAATACAGGAATTTCTCCCGCTGGGCAATCAAACAGTACGCCAGCACCAGCGCAATGGCAATTCTGCACAACACATAATTCATGGGATGCTGGCGCGATAATTGCAGCAGAAACCCTTGCAACTGCGACAAAATGCTCCAAAGTGGCGAGGTAACGGCAGATTCCATGATTTCTCCCTATCCTAAAATGGGCACAACCCGTATACATTACCAATCTTGCGCCTGGAAAGTAAACTCATACGGCTCGGCCGGGTCTGCCTCACCTTGCCGGAAGCCCAATTGGATCAGCCGGCTTTAGGCAAACAGGCGTATCGAAAGCCGGTTACTTGGCAATAACGATATCGAGGTCGGGGTGGTGGGCCGGAACGTAATCGAGGGGATGGGGAAAAGCGGTGTAGTCCGTCCAGTGGCGAATCAGGAGCCCGGTTTCCTTGGGCACGAGCGACGCCCGGCGGTCCAGCGCCACCATTTCCTTCGCCGGAAGCCGTTTCAGATCGCTGACAGACAATTCCTCGTAGAGTTTCCGGGCGGTTTCGCCCCAGGGCGTGGGCCGGAATTCGCTGTCGAGCCAGCAACTGCGGGCCTCCTTCCCGCCGTGGTCCGCGCCGGGCTGGGGATCGTTGGGATATTGCAAGTACCACGTGGTCCAGCCGGAAACATGGCCCACCGAACCACGTACAATCGCCGCCTGCACCTCCGCCATGCGGTTCAAATCGCGCGCGGGATAGGAATATTCTTCAAGGATAAGGGGCATGGGTCTGCCCGCGCCGCAAAACCGGGCGAGCGTCTCGACGTGATGGACGATGTCCGCGTCGGTGCGGCCGGGGGCGTTGTCGGTTTCACTGTAGTTTGCGTGGAAGCTCATGTAGTCCACGAGGAACTTTTGCTCGAAGGGCGTGGCTCCGAGGAAGTTTCTGGCACCCCCTTCCTCCAGGTCCCAGAACCGCATGTGATTGCTGATGGTGACCATGTGGTTGGAATCAGCGGCTCGGATGGCGGCTATCTGTGGGGCGAAATAATGCACGGTGGCCCAGTCGCGGAAATTGGAGTAATCGAAGATTTTGGGTTCGGGGTCCAAGTAGCGCTTATTGGGAGGATCGTAGGCGTAGTCAACTATCGTAACCTCATCGAACGCGCCATACGCCGTGCCCCAGGCGGCGTTCAGCGTTTCAACCGCCCCATACTTCGCATGGAGCCACGCGCGCCAATACCACAGGCCGGGTTCGCTGGGGATCGTGCCGTTATACCCCTCCGGCGGAAACCAGGTGAGGTTGGTCGCGGGCAGGGTCCACTCGACGGCGGGGGTGTAAGCAAAGATCGCGGGATTATCCTTGAAACGCGTGGCGAGTTCCGTCCAAAACCGGCAGAGCACATCGAGGGAATCCATGCCGGGGTCCGTTTTCCAGGGCGCGCGCCCGAAATACTGCCCGCCCTCGTGCCACCACTTGCAGCCATTGCCGCCCCAGCACGAGAAACACACAATCACCCGGACATGATGCTTTTGGCACAACTGGAGAAAATGGTCCAGATTGTCCAGATATCCGGGCGCGATATGGACCTCGCCGGGCGTCTGGGGGTCCGGCAACACCGCCCCAATCGGCAAAAACGCCTTCACGACATTGACGTGGAGCGCTTCACACGCCGCGAGGATTTGTTCATACCGCGTTTCGGAAAACGCCGGCCCGAAGACATTCAATTCTTTCTTGTTGTCCAGGACGAAATTGGACCCAAAAGGAATAAACCGCTCATGGCTCCGCGCACCTTCAAACGACCACCGATCCGGCGCGACGTGGATGAATTCGTCCTGTGCGGCCTCGGCGAATAGAAGGGAGGGCAGACTGCAACCTGTGAGAATAAATGCGATGTAAAGGTGTTTCATGCTGTACCTTGTGTATTCATACTTTTTTCGGCGTGCAACTAAGGAAATTGTCTCAGAGTAACGCTTCGAATTCCTCTGAAGTCAATTCTGCTTCGCGAAGAATCTGCCTGAGCAATCCAGGCCCTAGGATTTCACCTGCGTGTACGGGGACCACGGTGGTGCGTCCATCGGGACGGGTTAACACATGATGGCTCCCTTTGACCCGTGTCACAATAAAACCAGCCTTGCACAGCGCAGCTATGGCTTCCTGCCCCCGTATGCGCGGCAAACGGCTCATGCACCCACCGTAATTTTTTGCACTCCCACAAACTCGCATGTATCCACCGCGCCTTGGACTTCTAAATAGGCCTCAATGGCTTCCTGCATGCGTTCCATGAGTTGGTCAAGGGATCGTGCCTGGGTGTGGCAACCGGGCAATGCCGGGACGGATCCAACCAGCCATCCCTCCTCATCACGTTCTATCACCACGTGAAAGTCATGTTTCATGCCGTTTATCTCCTGGTGGCCTTCTGTATCGCGCCAAACGATTCCGGCCATTCGCAATTCTGACAATTACCGCTTAACCAAGTATACTACATCCCGCTGAAATCCGTGCAGGGCGGATTTTATCAGGAGGTTGGGCCATGATGACGTTACTTGTGCTGTTGAGTGTTACTTGTATGGCGCCCACGCCGGGGGAACTGGACGAGGCGCACCGGTGGGCGGCGGCAAAATTCGAGCAGG
>CAYXPO010000023.1:0-18137 GCA_964466925.1 uncultured Nitrospirales bacterium | reverse complement strand
GATGAATCAATTTTGCGGACGGGCACTCATGCATGTCAATGACAAACATATCCTCATACAGCGTCATCACGTGCCGCCCGCCTTCTTCCCCCAGCGTATGCGACCAGTACCGGTGCATGCCCTGCAATCCCTCCGCCTTCACGTATTCGCGAAGATTGCCCAGAAATTGATCGGAAATGCCCTTCCAGAATTCAATTACCTTCGCCTCCCCCCCACGGCGCTCCAGATACTTGAACAATTCGTTGTACACCCAGATAAATTCCGTACAGGAAATCATGAGGCCGCCCTCCAGAAACGCTGCACGCAACAGCCGCGCTCCTGATCATATTCAACACTGGAGGCATATCCCGCCGCCTGGCAGACCGCCTCATTCACGATGCCCGTGTGATCGCAGAAATGCGGCGCAATGGCATACCCCTGCCGCCGCATGTGATGGATGGCCGGACATTGCTTCACGGTCAACACCAGCGTGCCGCCCTCATACGAACATTCCGCCCCGCCACCCTCCAGCGCAAAGAGCATCTCCCAGTGTTCCTGCAGCGCGGACAGACCCGTATTCCTGAGTTTGTCCGCAAGGGGCTTGTAGACCGTGCCCGCCAATTCACGCAGAAACTCGGAACGGCCTTCCTCGCCGTAGTGCTCCTCCAGGAATTGCAGCCCGAAACTTAATGCGCCATGAAAATCTTTGTGTACATTCGCCATAGTTCTAAAACCGGTAGGTTTTGCCGACAAGGGTTTCGTCGGTCTTCAACCGCTCTTTATTGAAGTCCACGGTGTTGGGTTTGCAGATAATGTGCGGGGGCCGCTTATTGATGGTGAATCCCGCCAGTTCCGGAAATCCGTAACTGTGATCTATCGCTTTTAGTGAAAAGGGCGCATGCGTGGCCACCTTGAGCGTCAACTCGACGCCCGTTCGCGGGAAGGCATTAAACACCAGGAACCACCGCCCCTCCACCGGTTTGAGCGGATGCCGGTCCACGGCGGCCTCGATCACTTCCACCTCCTCCCCCGCGTACAGTTCGAGCACGGGCGCTTGACGCGGCGAAGCGACGCGCAGATGCAGCGTGCGTACATCCCTTTCCGTATCATCGCTCAATAGCGTGACGGAGGGGGGCAACAAGGCCGCCGCAGCGGCCGGGGCTTTCAGGTATTGGCCGGGATTGTCCGGAAAAAATTCCCGGATAAACTGCCTGGATGTGCCTTTGGGGAAGAAAGAACCGGTCCACGCATCGGGTTCTTCATCGGAACTCATCCAATAGGCCTTGCCGCGGTCCGCATCCAAGCCATAGGCAAGCGAATCCATCTTCGGGTACTGGGCGCTGAATCCCGTGCTGGTGGCGGCCAGCCAAAAGCCAAGGAGGGCGGCCGCGCCCGTGATCAACGGCAAGGGCCATGCCCACGTGGCGGCAATCACATAAAGATGCGGCACCAGCAATCCGATGAGCAGACAGGCGAACAGCACATTCAGCGGCGAAAAGATCACCGTCAGCGTGGCTTGGAAGCCGGTCATCAGGGCCGTGACCAAAAAGATGCCGGGAAGAGCGGCAACCGCCAGCGGAACGGCCTGCCATACCGCGATGCGCCGGGAGGTTTGCGCGAGAAACAACACCAAGAGGCCGAGCGCGCTGAACAGCACGGGCCAAGCGAATAAATAACTTGAACCGGGAGCGTATACGGCGGCGGCCGTCATGAGTCCCGCCCAGGGAAGCAATGCGCCCATGGCCAGTTCGGCCAAGGATATCCGCCGCGCCATCCAGGCGAGATGGGAGGTGGCGGTGCACACCGCCAACGCCATCAACGCCAGGGTCAGTTTGTTTTCGGTGAACAGAAGATAGGGCCCGCGCGTTTTATAGCCATACACGGCAATGAGCGCGCTAATCCCCGTCATAATCACGGCAAAGGCGAGAAAGGCCAGGAACCCCAGCGCCATGCCTGAAAAAGTCACTCGTTTTCTGATCAAGCCAAACAGAATGATCGCCAAGAGGAGCATTCCTATCCCCAAGGCGATGGGACGCGCCCACGCCATTGGATAATAAAGCAGATGATAACCGATGGTGTTGAAGTAGACGGCATCGGGTTGTTGACTGTTCTTGAGGCCGAGGTTGCCCAAATGGCGCGTCAGGTTCAGGGCATAGTCGCCATGATGCTGCACACTGGCATGAGAGACATGCCGTGGATCGTCCAGCGCGGTATGGTAAATGCGGAGACCATCCACGAACGCGCAATTGTACCCGGGGATGTTTTCATCCTTGAACGCGGTGAAATCACTGCCCACGGGCATGCTGCGGTACACATCGTACATCAGCGATGTGGCGATGGGATGCGCGCCGGACTTTGCCAGTTGTTCAATCAGCCATCCGTTGTTCGGACTCGTCTCATACAAATACGACACCCCCTGATTGCCCCGGCAATCAAAATTGATCACCACCGCCACCTCTTTGGCCCAGGGGTGCTGTTGGACAAACGCCCGCGCGCCCGCCAATCCGGAACCGCCAAGCATGCGCCCTTCTTCGCCATCGGTGAAGACCAGAAAAACGTCATTCTTCAACGCGGGCAGTGATTTCAACGCGCGCGCCGTCTCCAGCAGCGCGGCCACTCCCGCCCCGTCATCACTCGCGCCGGGGCCAAACGCCACACTGTCGTAATGCCCCACGAGCGCAATGGCGCCCGAACTTTCCGTGCCCGGAATGCGCGCCAGAACATTTTGCACCGTGGACGCATACCCTTCTTTCCATTGATGAAAGGCTTCCTGGACTTCGGCGGCAAGGCCCATGCCGGTGAGGGTCTGCTGAATGTAGTCCCGCACCGCCGCATTTTCCGCCGTCCCCGTGGGATGAGGCGTTTGCGCTATCGCATGGATGTGTTCCATGGCCCGCCCGGCGGAAAAAAACTCCGGCGGGGCGTTTTTCGGCAGCGGCTCCGGCGGGCGGTGCTGATACACGCCCCAGCCCACGGCCCCCGCCAGAAAAAGGACCATAAAAAGCGCCAACACCGGCTGACGCGCGGATAAACGTTCCAGACTGTCCACAATCAATTTCCTATTCCACGGATTCTGTTTGACGGGAAATGGCCCTTGTTATTCCAACACCCGCCATTCCAGTATTCCACCGGAGAACCTTTTCCGCAACTGCGCCTCAATCCGCAACCCCGCAGTGGTTACCGGGGAAAACATAGTCGCGTTATAAGCATCCTTTTCGCAAGGATACGCGGAAGCGCCTTCCACAGGTTTCCACACTCCGTTGTCCTTGTACAACACCCGCCAGGATTGCGGCACGCGGCACTGCCCAATCCCGGTGTCGTCGAACCAATACACCTCGACACCCTTTACGGTTTTTGGCGCGTTAAAGTCGTATTGCGCCCATTCCACCGTTCCCTGATGATTCCACCACGTAAGCCGCGGGATGGCCGTGTCCCCCGAACTTTTCGGTTCAACCTGATCGTGCAACGCCTCCGCCGTGTCTTGATTTTCCACTGATCCGGAAGCGACACTCTCGCTGGCGATGGTCGGACTGGGGCGCGGCGTGGCCAATGCGCCGTCTTCCGGCAACCAAACCCGCATAAAACCGGGTGTCCGGTTATTCCACGCATAATAGGGAATTGCGGTGAACTCACAGGGTTGGGGTGTCTCGCGCTCAGCAATGCGTTGAAACCCCGATCCTTTAATCACGGCAATGCCCCCGAGCAATTCTGGATGGTGCTCCACTGTCAAACCGGCCTCCGGCGGAACGGACAGGGAGCGGACCGCATTGAGGTTGTCGGCATTTTCCACGCAATACACCACCGGCCCGCGCTGCAACGCTATCCGGCCCACATCCGCCTCCACTTTTGGATGGGCCTTGACGCGCCGGACCGGCATGGGCAATTCGAGCGCAACCGTGTCGCCCGGCTTCCATTCGCGCCGCAAACAGGCATACCCTTTCTCCACCGGCGGCATGGATGCCTGTTCGCCATTCACGGCAATCGTTGCCGCGCCCTGCTCCGGCTTTCCCACCAGTGAATACAGGTCTTCCGGGGTTTGAACGCCTTCACACCACGCGGGAATGCGCAGGTACATGGAAAAGGTCTTCGGCGAGGGCAGTTCCACTGTAAGCGTGATTTTGCCCTCCCACGGATAGCGGGTTTCCTGGCGAAGAACAACCGCATCGCCCCCCAGCGTGATTTTGACTTCGCTTGTCAGATATTGATTCACATACACTGCGTTGTCACCCCGCGCATACGCATACCCGCCTATGGTCGGCAGAAAGCGCACCATGTTGGTCGGGCAGCACGCGCATCCCTGCCAGGGCGGACGCCGCTCACTGCCCTCCAGCCGGTTGCAGTAAAAGATGTGTTGTCCGTCCAGCGCCTGGCCCGCCAGGATGCCGTTGTACATTTCGCGTTCCACGATATCCGCGTATTTCCCGTCGGCATGGAGCAAAGCCATGCGCTGATTCCAGAACGCCATGCCGACCGACGCGCAGGTCTCCGCGTAGGCGGTGTCATTCGGCAGGAAATACGGCAGGCTGAAGCCTTCATTCTGCTTCGACGAATCCCCAATCCCGCCCGTGACATACATTTTGCGCCGTGTCACATCCTGCCAGATTCGGTCCAAGCTCAGGAGATAACCCGCATCACCGGTAAGCCCCGCCACATCCGCAACAGCGCTGTACAGATACATGGCCCGCACCGCATGCCCGAAAATCACATCCTGCTCACGTATCGGCTTGTGATCCTGACACACTTCGCCCCAGCGCCCGCCCACCGGTTTTCCGTCCTTGTCATGGCCGCGCCGGTCCAAGAACCGTATGGCCAGTTCGAGATAGCGTTTCTCTTTCGTGAGCCGCCACAGCTTGATGAGCGCCAGTTCGATCTCTTCATGCTGCGGGGAATCCATCCTTCGGTCTTCGGCGAACACCCCCGCCATGTGGTCGGCCATGCGGCAGGCCACATCGAGCAGCGTCCGTTTTCCCGTGGCATTGAAATACGCGATGGCGCCCTCGATGAGGTGCCCCGCGCAATACGTTTCGTGTTTTGCATCATCCGTCCATCGCTTGCCCGGCTCCGCCAAGGTGAAATACGTGTCAATATATCCGTCCGGCTGCTGTGATCCTGCGATAAGCGCAATAATGTCATCTATTTGCCGTTCAATGGCCTCATCGCGTTGATGCATCAGGCAATATCCCGCCCCTTCAATGACTTTGTAGACATCCGAATCTTCCCACGGCGCCCCCCGGTATTTCCCCTCTTTCTTCCCGGCCGCGATGCGGAAATTGTCAATTTTTCCCTCGGATTCGCAATACGCCAGAGTATGCGGAAGGATTTTCTCGCGCGTGAGCGTGATCCAGGGTTCCCAGAATCCTCCCACCACGTTGACATCCGTGAACGGCAGCGCCTCCAGCGGTTTGGGCGGTTCCTGGGCCTCGATGGAAGGAATGCCGAAAAAAAGCATGGTCCCCAAGAACAATCCGGCAAATTTCATGCCCTGTACTCCATCTGTTATTCCATGATTTGCAGATAAAACATCAGTGTGCCTTCCCAACCGGCAAAAAGCAACCGGAAACGCTCTCACGTCTGCCCGGCGGGGTCCAGGGCCTGCACCTCTTCCTCGAAATACCGGTGAAACGCCTTGGGGAGGTTGTGGTAATCCACTTGGGCGATTTCATCCGAAAAATCCCGCGAATTGTAGGTATTCCAAAAGAGCGCCGTTTTCCCCCGCAACGCGCCCGAGGCGGCCCCAGCCAGTAACGCCGCAAACGCCTTGCCGGTATAGGTTCCCTCAATTTTAAGACCCGCGGACGCCTTGGCGCGTTGAATCGCCTCCACCACGGCCTCGGTAAACACCCCATACCCCGGCAGATAAAACTCATCGCAGAGTTCAAACCGGTCTTCCGGAAACGGCAACCGTGGAAAACCCGGGTCCGCGTCATGCAGCAAGGTATTGGTGGTCTTGAACAAGGTCCGGGCTTTCCCCGGGGTTGTGAAAGGGGGCGGCGTAACGCGAATGGCCACCACCCGCGTACGCAGGCCACAAGCCGCCATCCCCAGTAGCAATCCTATGACGGTGCCCATGGTCCCCGAGGCCGCATATACACAATCGGGTTCCGGCAACAGCCCTTCCTCCACCTGCCGCTGCAATTCAAAAGCCGCGTTCACAAATCCCAACACCCCCACCGGCGAAGAGCCTCCGGGCGGGATGACATGCGGGAACCGCCCATCCTTGCGAAGGTGCCGGAACATCTCCTGGGCGACTCCCAGCGACATTTTCACGGGATTGTCGTAATGATGCAATTCGGCGCCGGCCCGGCATCCCATCAACAGGTTTCGGCGGATACTGTGGGCATTGGGTTGCGGAAGCAGCATGGATATCCCCTGCAACCCCGTTTGGCGGGCATAGAGGGCCGTCGCCAAGGCATGATTCGAGCCCGCCGCGCCAAACGTCATCACCGCCTTGGCCCCGGCGTTCACCGCGCAGCCCAGCAAAAACTCCAGTTTGCGCACCTTGTTCCCCCCGTATAACGCCCCGCTCAGATCATCGCGCTTAACATAGAGCGCGTCCACGCCTTCCACCGCCATGCGTTCCACCGGGGTGGGCAGTTGTGCCAAAGACACATGCGCCAGTTTTCCGGCCAACGCCGGATATCGCTCGAACAATGGAATAATTGCCATGGAATGCTCTCTTTCTTGGTCACTTCGATGAAGCGCCCTGTGTTTACACACCCCCTATCGTATAAAATAGTGGGTGCAAAGAACCAGAAGGACTTTTTCATGCGTCATCTTGATAGTGATTTCATCCATGAAATTATGGAACGCTTGGGCCGTATCACCCCGGAGGCCGTGCCTCAATGGGGACAACTGCGCCGGGACACCCTGATTGAACACCTGATCTGGGTGGTCCTGCATTCCATGGGCCGCTCCAAACGCGTCCCGTTTTTCGGCAATTGTGTCACCCGCCGTATTATCGGTCCGGCCTTTCTGACCGGGATTTTCCCCATTCCCAAAAATCTCCCACTGCCCAAGGCCTTGGCGGCCCAAGGCGTGGTGGCCCGTGAACCCGGCGATCTGAACACCCTGCGCGTCCTCTTGGAGGAATATATCCGCTTGGTGCAGGCCGATGAACTCACCCCCGGCCCCCATCCCGCCTTTGGCCATGTGGGCGTGGATGGCTGGGACCGCCTCCATGTGATGCATTTTGAACACCACCTGCGCCAGTTCGGCGTATAGAAACACGCGCAAGACGCTTAACTGTTTTTTTCAGGTTTTTGATGTTATAATTCCCAGTAGTTGTGAAATCGGTCACGGCACGACGCGGTTGCCGGGCGAATTGAAGTCAAAAGGACCGAATTATCCGTGCGTTTTTTTGACAGGCTCTCCATCACGCAGAAGTTGTTCGTCATCATCATGGTGCCGACGCTTTCCGCGCTTCTCATTGCGTGCTGCCTGCTGTTTGCCTTCGACGTCACCGTATTCCGCCAAACCCTGAAGGACCGGGTCACCTTGAGCGCGCGGTATGCCGCAGACCAGCTTGCGGAACCCCTGCGGCAGGGCAATCAAGGGGCGGCGGAAGAAGACTTGTTCATGCTGAATCAGAATCCCAGCATTGTGGCCGCCTGCCTTTACGACAGCCAGAACAAGATTTTCGCGCGGTATTTCCGGGATCGCAAACGGGTTGACTTTCCAACGAATCCTCCCTATGACGCCCAAATGGCGTTCTCCCGGGGCGTTTTGCGGGTCTTTCACCCCATCGAGGCCGTGGATCCCATCCTCGGGCAAAACCAGCATGCCGGCACCCTGTTTCTCCTGGCCGACGTCTCCTTCATGAAACAACGGATAGCCATCTACAGCCTCGGCGTGCTGCTGGTCGTGCTGGTTAGCGCTTTTCTTTCCTTCCTCATGGCCATGCGGCTCCAACAGCTTATTTCCCGGCCCATCACCCATCTCGCCCTGCTCGCCAAAATTGTCAAGGAAGACAAGGATTATTCGGTGCGCGCCACCAAGGACACCTCGGACGAGATCGGCCATTTGGTGGATGAATTCAATGAGATGCTGACGCAAATCGAACAACGCGACCGCGCCCTGCAGGAAGCCCACGACCAACTCGAAGACCGCGTCAACAAACGCACCAAGGAACTCCAGCAGGAAATCATCGAGCACAAGCGCACCGCGGCCAGCCTCCAGCAGGAAATTCTCGAGCGCAAACGCGTGGAAACCAAACTGCACAGGGCCATGAAGGAGGCCGAGGCCGCCAGCCGGTTCAAAACCGACTTCCTCGCCAACATGAGCCACGAAATCCGCACGCCGATGAACGGCATCATCGGCATGACCGAACTGCTCCTCAGCACCCCGTTAAGCGGCGTCCAGCACAACTACGCCGACACCATCCGCCGCTCCGGACGCACCCTCCTGAAAATCATCGGGGACATCCTCGATTATTCGAAAGTCGAAGCCGGGCAGTTGGACATCGAACCCATCCCGTTTGATCTTCAAGTGGCCTGCGAAGATGTCATCGAACTCTTGTCGCCCCGCTCCGAAGAAAAGAGCCTCTCGCTCATCTTGCGCTACGCCCCCAACGCCCCCCGGCGCGTTGTCGGCGACGCCGGACGCATCCGCCAGGTGTTGACCAACCTTGTTTCCAACGCCATTAAATTCACCCAGCACGGCCATATTCTGGTAAACGTGGAATGTACCGGCATCACCAATGAATCGGCCGCCCTGCGGGTCACGGTCGAGGACACCGGCATTGGCATGCCGGCCGGACGCATGTCGGAAATCTTCAAGAAATATTCCCAGATCACCCCCGCGCTCTCCCGTGAATACGGCGGTACGGGCCTCGGACTGGCCATCTCCAAACAGCTGGTCGAACTGATGGGCGGCGCCATTGGCGTCCAAAGCAAGGAAAATGTCGGATCGCGATTCTTCTTCACCCTTGTGCTGCCGCTCGACAAACAAGAGACCGCTTCCACCTCGCAGCCCCGCGCCACCCTGTCCGGCGTCCGTATTCTCATCATTGACCATAGCAGCGTCAACCGCAAGGTATTGATGGAACAGGTGACTTCCTGGGGCATGCGCTCGGACGCCGTGGGTTCGAGCAAAGACGCCCTTCAGCATTTGCGCAACGCCCATGAAAGCCGTGAACCGTACCAAATAACCCTGATTGACGATCAAATGCCGGGGATTGGCGGGGAATCACTCGCCCGCCTCCTCTCCAGCGAGCCCTACATCCGCCAGGAAACGCTCCTCGTACTGCTCACTTCGCTCGGTCAACGCGGTGATGCCCAACGCATGACCGAACTGGGGTTCTCCGCCTATCTCACCCGCCCCATCCGGCAAAGCGAACTCATGGACGTCCTCGCCACCATCTGGTCCGCACGGCAAAGCGGCGAAGAGGTGGGCTTGGTGACCCGCCATACCGTGGCCGAAAGCCGTGAAACTGCGCGGCCCCACGAGGGCGAAATGCATTACGCCCTCGGCGCGCGTGTGCTCGTGGCCGAAGACAATCCCGTGAATCAGCAGGTCGCCCTCGAAATCCTGCGCAGTTTCGACTGCACCATCACCGTGGCCAACGACGGCCTCGAAGCCTTGGAATACGTCAAAAGCGGTGAATACGACATTGTTTTCATGGACTGCCAGATGCCCCGCATGGACGGTTACGCCGCCACCGCCGCCATCCGCGAATGGCAGAATTCCCAGGCGCGCATCCCCATCATCGCCATGACCGCCCATGCCATGAAAGGAGACCGGGAGCGTTGCCTGGCGGCGGGCATGGATGATTATGTCAGCAAGCCCATTGATCCCGCGTCCGTCTTGCGTGTCCTGAATCGCTGGTTGCCGGAAGATTTCACCGGCAGGGCCGAGGCGGCCCCCCAAGAGCCCGCCGCCGCCACGCCCCCCGAAGAACCCCAAGAATCCGCTCCCGTGCTGAGCCTCCATCAAGCCCTGTGGGTCACCGGCGGAAAAGTGGCCATGTTCCGCCGCATCGCCACCGTCCTCCTGCAGCACATGCCCAATCGCATGGAGGAATTGAAACAGGCCGTCCAACAGAATAACGTCGAGGAAATCACCCGCATCGCCCACTCCATTACCGGCGCATCGGCCTCCGTGGGCGGCGAACGCCTCCGGCAGGCCGCGCTGCGGATGGAAATGCAGGGCCGGCAAGGCTCCCGCGAAGGCATTCCGGAAATGCTCGCCGCCATCATCACCGAATTCGAGCAGCTTAAGACCGCGCTCGAAAATATAGACTGGGATCAATGCGCCGCCAATTTTTCCCCAGAACATGAAGTACTCTCCGCGGCGGCAATTTCCAAACGCGAATAGGCAACTTATTGACCCAGCCCGCCCCGGCATGGGAAAATCCATTCCACTACGCTGTCAGGAACAGTGTACCGCCGCCGTGGAAGTACATGAGGGGCAGTCCGCACTCAGAACGGCCGCAGCCAGCAGCGAATTAACCCGCAGGCGCAGTGTACTTAACGACAGGAGCATCCGTTCATGAATCTCAAGGGAAAAACATTCATCATCACCGGCGGCGGTTCCGGATTGGGAGAAGGCGCGGCGGAGGTGTTCGCCGAAGCAGGCGCAAACGTTGTCGTGGCCGACATGAGCGTCGAGAACGGCCACCGGGTGGCCAATGCCCTGGGTAACGCCGCCTGCTTTGCGGAATGCGACGTGGCCCGTGAAGAAAGCGTGCGCGCCGCCGTGCAACTCGCCTTGAACACGTTTGGCGGCCTGCACGGGGCGGTAAACTGCGCCGGTATCGCCGCCGCCCAACGGGTGCTCTCGAAAGCCGGACCCCATCCGCTCGATCTGTTCAAACTCGTCCTGGATGTCAATTTAACCGGCACCTTCAATGTTATCCGCTTGTGCGCCGAAGCCATGAGCGCCCTCGAACCCGATGCCTCCGGAGAACGCGGCGTCTTCATTAACACCGCCTCCGTCGCGGCATTTGACGGACAAACCGGCCAAGTGGCGTATGCCGCTTCCAAGGGCGGCATTGTCAGCATGACCCTGCCCCTCGCCCGGGACTTGAGCCGCCTCGGCATCCGCGTTGTCACCATCGCCCCGGGCACTTTCGACACGCCCATGCTCGCCGCCCTGCCCCTCGAGGTGCGGCAATCGCTCGCGGCCCAAGTGCCCTTTCCTTCACGCCTCGGCACACGGCAAGAGTTTGGCGCCCTCGCACGGCACATCGTCGAAAACCAAATGCTCAACGGCGAAGTCATCCGCCTGGACGGCGCCCTCCGCATGCAGGCGAAGTAACAACGGGTATCGGGTACCCGGTACCCGCCCATCATCCCGTCCGCGTTACTCCTTCTATATCCAAGATGAAATCCGCCCCATAAGCGAGTGATGGGGTTTTGAATCCTGTGGGGGCCTTTCCGGAGAGTACCTTCTCCGCAATACGTATTGCGGTTACAGCCGTTAAGGTGTATCCATCGGGCGTCCGAAGACGCGCTTCAGCACGATTCCCCTGATCATCCACAACCTCCCCCCACAGCAGGCAATACCCTTTGGCCCGGGCCGTCTCATCCGGACCGCCTTCTTTTACCCGGTTTTGCAGAAAACGGCGCACCGAGGGCCGCGCGAGCAGTCCCTGAAGATAGCGGGAGAATTTAACCATCCGATGCCAGGTACGCGAGCCGGCCATGCAAACTTCGATATTGGGAATGCCCGTACTGCAGTAGGCGGTATACACATCCCCCCAGGGAATGGTAATGGCGGGGCGCGTACAGGGGCCAAAATCAATGTTCCGCTCCCGCGAACCGGAAGGAATGGCCGTGAGTTTCCCGTCTTTACGAATGACACTACCGCGATGCATGTTTTCCAGCATGGTAAGGGCCGTTCCATGCGAGGGCCGGAACGTGGCATGGAACGCCAGCGTGAGCCGGATGGCCTGCGGAAGACGCTGTTTCAAGTACGCGGCCAGGCAATCGCTGGGGACTACATCGAATCCTGCGCCGGGCAACAGCATGATCCCTGCCTCGCGCGCGGCGGCGTCCATCGCCTCCAGCAACATGAACACCTCGATTTCTCCCGTGATGTCCAGATAATGCACACGCCGGCGCAGACACCCCTCCGCCATCGCGCGCGCCGTCCGGCAGAACGGCCCCGCGCAATGAATCACCAACCGCATCCCCTCGAGACCCTTTGAAACTTCCTCGGCGGAATCCAATGAGAACACGCGATAGTCGAGACCGGCGCGCGCGGCTTGTTCCTTGAGCTTCGCTTCATTGCGCCCGCCCAACACCGGACACAGGCCCCGCCGCAACGCCTCTTCCACAATCAATGCCCCGGTATACCCATACGAACCGTAAATCATGAATTCACTCATGGGATTTCATCCTTTTGTTATTCACGGCAGTATATCACGGGTGGCCGGCGCGTATGGCGCGCAAGGGCGGCCACATCGAAAATGGGCCTGTTCCAGCGTTGCCATCCGGGGAAATGTTCTGTATCATAAGGAGCCCAGGAGCAGTATGGAGCACGGAATGAAAGACGACACCACCAATCATGGACTGAAAGAGAACCTCTCGGACATGACGCGGCTTATCACGGAAATCCCGGGGCGGGACGTTAATCCGTCATCAGGGTTGCGCGCCAGCCTGATTGTGCTTTCCGGCTGGGAAATCGGGCGCGAAATAGAAGTGTCCCAGTGCCCGGTGGTGCTGGGCCGGTCCACGTCCGCCGACGCGTTTGTGAACTCCCCCTCCGTGTCCCGCCGGCATGCCGAAATTGAGTTGGTCCGCGACGGGCAGAACGAGTTTTTCACCATCACCGATCTCCATAGCAGCAACGGAACCCTGGTGAATAACGTGCCCGCCCTGTCCACCCGCCTCAACGACGGCGATAAAATCCGCATGGGCGACGTGGTTTTCAAATTCGTGCTGCAGGATTCCATTGATGTCCAGTTCCATCAGGAAGTGCACCGCCGCATCCATTACGATCAACTCACCGGGCTCCTCACCATGGACGCCTTCCGCCTGCGGATGGACACCCTGATCCGGCATGGACGGAAAACCCAGCCCTTTACCCTCGCCATGACGGACCTCGACGGACTGAAGCGGGTCAACGACACCCACGGCCATCTCGCCGGACGCATGATCATCCGTGAGATGGGCGCCATGATGCGCACCACCCTGCGGTCCGGCGACCTCGCCGGCCTCTATGGCGGCGACGAAGCCATCCTCCTTTTCCCCGATACCGCCCTCGAACAGGCGCGGGAAGTGACCGAGGCCTTACGCCGCGTGATTCAAGACCGCGTCTTCACGTTTCAGGGAAATACCTTCGGGGTAACCATCAGCCAAGGGCTGGCCGAATGGCCCCGCCACGGGGATTCGTCCGAAAAAATCATCGCCGCCGCCGACAAGGCCCTCTACACCGCGAAAAATGCCGGCCGCAATTGCGTGCGCACCGCAGATGATGCATGAAATGGAAACGGCCATGAACGATACTGCATCGCGCTCTCTCATTATCACGCTCACCACGGATTTCGGGTTTCGTGATCCTTATGTGGCCGCCATGAAAGGCATTCTCCGAACCCTCTGCCCCGCCGTCCTCATAGATGACCTCACCCATGAAATTCCGCCCCGGAACTTGTTGGAAGCCGCCCTGTTTATCGAACAGGCCGCCCCATGCTTCCCGCAGAACGCCATCCATGTGGTTGTCGTGGATCCCGGCGTTGGAACATCCCGCCTTCCCATCGTCGTGCAGGCGGGTGGACAGTATTTCGTATGTCCGGATAATGGCCTCCTCGCCCTCTATCTGCGGACACATGCCCTGGAAGCCGCCCATATCATCGAGAATCCCGCCTATATGCGGCCCGCGATCAGCGCCACCTTTCACGGCCGCGATGTTTTTGCGCCCGCCGCCGCCCACCTCGCCAACGGAATCCCCGCCGCTTCCTTCGGCCCGCCACTGGACACACTCGGCCTGCTTCGCATCCCGGAAGCCGCGCAACTCCGGGACGGCGGGATTCAAGGGGAAGTCATTCACGTGGACCGTTTTGGCAATTGCATTACCAATATTGTTCAGGCCATGATGCCCGCCCCCGCCGCCAGGATTGTCAGTTTGCCCAATGGCCTGCCTGCCGCGCACGCGGCCACCTATCAGTCCATACCGGAGGGGCGGCCCGGTTTCTTGTTTGGAAGTTCGGGGCGCCTCGAAATTGCGCTGCGCAATGACAACGCGCACAAGGCGCTGGGCATCGGCATTGGCGCGCCGATTACCGTGCGTCCGGCCTGAAAGGAGTTCTCTGTGCAAAAAACAGGCACCTCGGAGCGTCCCTTGCGTGTCGCCATCATTGGCAGCGGACCCAGCGGATTTTACGCCGCGGATTCGCTTTTCAAGTCATCCCTGCCCGTTACGGTGGATATGTTTGAACAACTCCCCACCCCGTTCGGACTCGCCCGGAGCGGCGTTGCGCCCGATCATGAAAAAATCCGCGAAATCACCAGATACTTTCACAAAATCGCCTGCCGGGAACATTTCGCGTTTTTCGGAAATGTCGCCTTGGGCTACCAGGTCAGTGTCCAAGTTCTCAAACGGTACTACGACGCCATTATTTTCGCCTGCGGCACCGCCGTGGGTAAAAACATGGGCATCCCCGGCGAAGAGCTGCCAGGTTCCCATACCGCCGCCACGTTTGTCGGCTGGTACAACGGACACCCCGCGCATGCGGAATTCCCCTTTGATCTATCCCACGAAACCGCCGTCGTAATCGGCGTGGGCAATGTGGCCCTTGACGTGGCCCGCATTCTCGTAAAAACCGTGGATGAATTGCGGCATACCGACATCAGCCAGCAGGCCCTCGACAGGCTGGCCGCCAGCAAAATCAGGGAAGTGCATGTGATCGGACGGCGCGGCCCCGTGCAGGCGAAATTCAAGGAAAACGAGATTAGGGAACTGGGACGGCTCCGCAACTGCGCCTGTGTCATCGATCCGCACGCATTGGAAATCAACGCCGCCAGTGAAAAAGAACTGGAAGAACCGGGCACCCGGCGCATCCTGGGTATCCTGCACGAGCTGGCGCAACAACCGCTCGACACGGGCAAGCAGCGCCGCATCCATTTGCGTTTTCTCATGAGCCCCATC
The DNA here is from genome assembly GCA_964466925.1 of uncultured Nitrospirales bacterium. GTDB lineage: Bacteria > Hydrogenedentota > Hydrogenedentia > Hydrogenedentales > CAILVY01 > CAILVY01. The sequence goes on along the minus strand of CAYXPO010000023.1, from coordinate 3,074 downwards.
CGCATCGAGGGGACTTCCCGCGTGGAATCCATCCTCCTGGAAAAGAACGCGCTGACGGGCGAAGCCTTCAAGCAAAAAGCGAAGGGTACGGGTGAAATCGTGGAGATTCCCTGCGGGCTGGTGTTCAGCAGCATCGGTTACCGCGCCAATCCGATTCCCGGCGTTCCCTTCAATCACCGGCTCGGCATCATTGCCAACCAGGAAGGCCGGGTCATCGAAGACAATAAGGTGGTTCCCGGACTCTATACCGTCGGGTGGATCAAACGCGGCCCCAGCGGCCTCATCGGCGCCAACAAGCCGTGCAGCGCCGAGACTGTTCAAAAGCTCCTGGAGGATTTGCCCTCCCTGCCCGCCTGTGAAGTTCCCAGCACGGACGAAATGAAGAACATGCTGGAACGCCGCGGCGTGCGCCCTGTCAGCTACGACGACTGGCTTAAAATAGACGCGCTGGAACAGGAACGCGGAAAACAAGCCGGAAAACCCCGCGAACGCTTCACCCGCGTTTCCGAAATGCTAAAGGCCCTTGCGGACAAGCAATAATCCATGGCATGCGGGGGGGTGCCGCGTATCCTGATGTAAAATTTTCAATCCGGGGAAAAGTGGCATGTTCATCACCTATCGGTTAAAATTTCAGCATGGATGTATTTGATCGTTATGTGAAAACATCCGTTTTTACTGTAATTGGATATATCTTTGTTAAGATGAGTAAGCAGACCATGCTTGACGAAACACTGCTCGATGAAATCGTCCGGCGCATCCTTGAGGTGTCTTCGCCGGAACGTATCATCCTGTTTGGTTCCGCGGCTCGAGGCGGCATGACGAATGATAGTGATATCGATCTCCTCATTGTCGAGCCGGAAATCCCCAATCGGCGGGAAGAGTATCTCCGCATACGCCGGGCGCTCAAGGGAATCGAATATCCCTTTGACATCATTCTGATCACCTCCCAGTGGTTCAAGGAAAGCAAGGATACTATTGGAGGAATTGCCTATCCCGCCCATAAACAGGGAAGAATTCTTTATGCTGCCTAACAACAGCACTGTGGAAAAAATTGTGACCGAATGGCTGCATAAGGCAGAGGAGGATTTTAAGTCGGCGGCTTGCTTATTGAAACACAACGATGGCATGACCAATGCAATAGCCTTTCATGCACAACAATCCGCAGAAAAGTTTTTAAAGGCCTATCTGACCTCAAAACAAATTACGTTTCCCAAGACACATGACCTGCAACGGTTACTGGAGTTGGCGGGAACCACCAACAAACAATTAGCAGACGAACTGGGCGATGTCATTATATTAACCCCGTTTGGCGTGGAAATACGTTACCCAGGGGATCGGCCCGATGCCACTCAAGAAGAAGCCGAAATGGCCGTGACGTTACTCTCCCGTGTGCGCGATGCCGTGCTGGAAGCGCTGCGGCACTAAGAACAACCGGCGCACTATTTTTTTAACGCTTGGGCCAGCAATTCCGCCATGTGAAGTGGCACAACGTTGCTCAGGTGCCGCACTTGATGCCGGCAACTGGTTCCGGAGGCCACCAGGAGCCTGTCCGGGCCCAACGCCTCAATTTTCGCCATAAAGTCCCGGGCCACCGCCAGTGAGAGGTCGTATTTGTCTTCCATCGCGCCAAACGCGCCCGCCATGCCGCAACACCCGGTATCCAACAGCGTGACGTCGTTATTGGGTATCCGTGCGGCCAGGCGCGGCATAACGCCGGTGTCCGTGAGGGCTTTGGCGTGACAATGGGCGTGGATGGCCGTGCGGCGCGGCACCCCCTCAAAAAGGAGCGCTTCAGGGCGTTCCGTAAGCACTTTGTCCAGAAACTGTTCAAACAGGTATGCGCGCGGCGCGATGGTTTCCGCCCCGGGCAGTTTCAATTCGCGGTAGTCCTCCTTGAACATGGAATAGCAGGAAGGCTCGAGAAAGAGAATCGGTTCGGAACCGCCTTTAAGCAACGCCAGATTGGTTTTGCCCATCGCGGCCGCCACATCCAGGCGGCCCATGCTGAAGGCCGGACGCCCGCAACACGCACGGCCTTCGGGCAGCACCACTTCATACCCGCACGCTTCCAGCACCTGCACCGCCGCCCGGCCGATGTTCGGTTCATTATACCGCACGAAACAGTCGTCCCAAAGGATAACCCGCCCCGCGGGCGTGTCTGAATACGATGGTTTCCGCTGCTTGAACCATGCATCGAAGCGTTGAAGCGCATACGGCGGCAACGGGCGCCGCCGCGACAACCCCAGCATCTTCTCCATCAGCACCCGCATCCAGCGCCACTGCAGGCCGGCATTGGCAAGGCGGGGCATCCGGGACGCGAGCGCCCCCAGCACATCCACGCGGCTAATCACGCGCGTGCCCAGGGGCACCCCCCGCGTGAGCATGCGCGCATACTGCAGTTCCGCCTTCAGCAAGGCCATGTTTACGTTGGACGGGCATTCGGAGGCGCATGCCTTGCACGACAGGCAATACCGGATCGCCTCGTCCAATTCCGGCGTAAGTATCGGATGAATCCCGCCATCAATGCGTTTTTCCAGCACCGCGCGGATGGTATTGGCGCGTCCGCGTGTGCTCATGATCTCCTCGCCGGTGGCGATAAAGGTCGGGCACATCGTCGGCGCATCTTTTTTGCAGCCCCCGCAGCCGTTGCATTGCTCCAAATTGCCCACAAACGACTTGTCTTTCGCCGCAAACGCCAAAACCGGCTCAAACGGCAGGGGGATGACATGGTCCGCCCCTTGCCGCAAGTCTCCATCGAATTTGTAACGGCCATCGTCAAAAATCTTCGAGGGATTCATCACATTTTTCGGATCGAAGAGTTCCTTGATGCGCCGCATCACGCCCAACAGTTCCGCGCCAATATGCTCGCGCATGAATTCCGTGTGCGCCACCCCCACGCCATGTTCGGCGGTGAAGGAGCCTTTGAATTGATGCACCAGTTTCGAGACTTCTTCGCCCACCGTGCGGAACTTCGCGATATCCTCCGCCTTGTGCAAGTCCACCACCGGACGTATATGAAGGAGGCCCGAGGCTGCATGGCCATAAAACGAGGCTTTCAGCCCCAGCGGTTTCAA
>CAYXPO010000022.1:1278-18527 GCA_964466925.1 uncultured Nitrospirales bacterium | reverse complement strand
GTGGTCCAGCCGGTTCCGCGTGTCAAACAGGATGGGCAGCCGCATGCGTGATGCGGAAACCACTGGATCAAGGCTTTTATATTCATCATGATCGGTGAGCAGGAGCACGCAGTCCGCATTCGCGAGGCACGCCTCGACCGGCTCCGAAAGAAACGGCGCATGCTTCACATGCGGATCGTTCACGCTGACGGTGAAGCCCGCCGCCAGCAGCAGCGCAATCACGTGCAGGGCCGGACTTTCGCGAAGATCGTCCACATTACCCTTGTAGGCCATCCCCAGCACGGCGATCTTGGGAGATTCCACATGCGAAAGGAGTTTTTGGACCACCCGCACCACATGTTCCGGCATGCCGTCGTTGCGCTCGCGGGCAAGCCGGATCAATCGGGCCTCGTTCGGCTGCTTTTCCACCAAAAACCACGGGTCCACGGAAATGCAATGGCCGCCCACACCCGGCCCCGCGCTGTGCACATTGACCCGCGGATGACGGTTGGCGTACCGGGCCGCTTCCCAGAAATCCACGCCCAGCCGCTCACAAATCAGGGCCGCTTCATTCGCCAGCGCGATATTCACGTCCCGGTAGGTATTCTCCAGGATTTTTACCATTTCCGCCGTGGTGGCATTCGTCAGAAATATCTTCCCTTCCACAAATACTTCGTAGATTTCCTTGGCTTTTTCCGCGCTCTCGGGATCGAATCCGCCAATCACGCGGTCATTGTCAATCAGTTCCTTGAGAATGCGCCCGGGCAGCACACGTTCGGGGCAATGCGCGAGGTGAATGTCCGGGCCCACGGCGAGTCCCGAGCGTTCCAGGATGGGTTTGAGCAGGTCCACGCACGTCCCCGGCGGGGATGTTGATTCCAATATGACCAGCGATCCGTTGCACAAAAATGGCACGATGGATTCCGCGGCATGGGTCACAAAACCCATGTCGGCGCGTTTGTCTTCCGTGAGGGGCGTGGGCACGGCAATAATGAACGCATCGCAGGGTTCGGGTTCGAGCGCGGCGCGGAGCCTCCCCGAGCCAATGGCCGCCTGCACCAGTGTGTGCAGGCCCGGTTCCTCAATATGAATATGGCCCTCATTGACGGTGTTGACCACATGCTCGGAGACGTCCACGCCCAGCACTTCAAATCCGTTGGCGGCCAATACGCTCGCCGTGGGAAGCCCAATGTACCCAAGACCCAATACGCACACCCGTTTCATGAACACTCCTTCGACATCATGGCTGTTCCACTCCTGCCAAATGGTCCGCAATCCGTTGCGCGGCATGCCCGTCACCGTACGGATTGACACTGTTCGCCATGGCGGCATACGCCTCCGGATCATCCAGCAGCCGCTGCACGGCGTTTACTATACCATCATGGCGGGTGCCCGCCAAAAGGGCGGTGCCGGCGTCAATCGCTTCAGGACGCTCCGTCACCTCCCGCATCACCAGCACGGGTTTGCCCAGCGCCGGGGCCTCTTCCTGGATGCCGCCGGAATCCGTCAGCACCACCGTGGCTTTCTTCAACAAATGCACAAACGGCAGATAGTCCAGCGGCTCAATCAAATGCACGCGTTCCTCGCCGCGCAGCCATTCTTCCGCCACCTTGCGCACATTCGGATTGGGATGCACCGGGTATATCACCTCCAAATCCGGGTTCTTCCGCGCCAAATCGCGCACGGCGCGGCACATGGCATGAAACGGTTCCCCGAAACTTTCCCGCCGGTGCGCCGTCACCAGCAGCAACCGCCGCACCCCGCCCGCCTGTTCCAGCAACGGATCAGAAAACGTGTAGGGTTGGGCGGCCGCGTGCAGCAGCGCGTCAATCACCGTATTGCCTGTAATAAGGATATTTTTGCCGGGGATGTTTTCTTTAAGCAGATTTTCCTTCGCCTGCCGCGTCGGGGCATAGTGGTAATCGCACAGCGCATCACACAGGCGGCGGTTCATCTCCTCCGGAAACGGGCGGTATTTGTCATGCGTCCGGAGCCCCGCTTCCACGTGCCCGACGGACACACGCTGGTAATACCCGCACAGCGCCGCCGCGAACGAGGTCGTCGTGTCCCCGTGCACCAGCATCACTTGCGGGGCCGAGGCCTCCAAAATTCCCCGCATCCCCGCGATAATCCGCGCCGTGATGTCAAACACCGACTGGTCCGGCGTCATGATATCCAAATCATAGTGCACCGGCAGGCCGAAAACGCGGACCACCTGGTCCAGCAACTCCCGGTGCTGGGCGGTCAGGCAAACCTCCACCTCAAAGGTCTCTTTCCGCTTGAGTAATTCCAAAATCACCGGGGCCATTTTAATGGCCTCGGGACGTGTTCCTGCAACAGCCAAAACCTTCATGCCTCGCTCCTTGCCGGGGGCGATTATACCCGCCGGAACGGTGGCAGTGCCAATGGCGGGTTTTTACATGCTTTTCCGGCATACCCCTTGACAGGGAGCGAAACCGGGCCGGTTGAACGTGCGATTACATGCGTTCATCCGCGCTGGGGCCATACACCCCCGGCAGGGGCACTTCATTCATCCGGAGGTACACCGTCAACTGCCCGCGGTGATGCACGATATGATTCAAAACCATGCTGCGCATCGCCGCGGCGCGCGGAAGCTCAAAATACACCTGATCGCCCCCCCGCAGCCGCCATGGCTGCATCAAATATTCATCGTTTTTCCCGTGCATGGCCTGCGCGGCCGCCTCAACATTCTTCGCGTGCCGGGCCACTAATTCCGCTTGATTGGCCGGTTCAAAGGGGGTGTAGCCTTCCTTGACAAAATCCAGTTCATCCGTGTTCAGGATTGACAGAATAAACAAGGGTAATTCCGCAACATGCCCCGCCAGCCGCTGTAACGTCATGGATTTCGGATGGGGCTGCCAGCCCAGCCGGTCATCGGGAACCCGCTCGAATAATTTCCAGGTCACCCCTGCTTCGTGCACAAACTCTTGCCGCAAGGAATCGAGTATATTCATGGTTTGGACCTCCAATGGATTGATCTCCTTTGCCGTGTTTAAGTGTAGTGAAAGCGGATTTCCGTTGGCAAGGAGGCGATCCCCCGCTTCGTCCCGAAACTTGAGACTGGGGCGTCAAGAAGGTACTCTTGTATCGGACCGGTTATGGGAACAGGAAAGGAATCTCTTATGAAGAAGATGCGCGCGCGGCGGGTGATCGGGTGCATCCTGGCAATAGCAGCGCTTACTGGGCGGGCTTATGCGGACGTCGAGGTCTCGTTGACCATATCGGGCAGCACCAGCGAGATTCTGGCCATTCTTCAGCAACTGAAAAACATGGGCTATGGAGGAACGGAGGATCCGTTAAAACTGCGTGTGCACAGCCTGCACAATGTGCAGGACGAGAGCATGGTGAAGGAAGGGGCCTTGTCAACCCCCGAAGGCGGTGCTGTGGCGGACAGTCAAACTGAAGGGCAGGCTGAGGGGCAGGTGGAAGCCCCGCCCGAGCCCAAGCCGGTAATCGCGCTCAACAACCCGGTGGTTACTCCGGCCACGGCGGCGCCCGGACAAAACATGTTGGTCACCGTGGAAGTGATTGATTTGAAAAACGCCATTGACACCCTCTCGGTAAGTTTTGGCGCGGGAAAACCGCCGGTGGACTTGCATGACAATGGAACCAACGGCGACACCGCGCCGGGCGACGGGCTGTGGTCGGCGCTGCTGCCCATCCCCGCGGATGCGGCCCAAGGGCCTCATGAACTGACCATCGCGGCCTTTGACGCCAACGGCGCCCCCATCATGACCATGACCAAAGACCAGCGCGTGGTCCCGTTGAACGCCAAAATCCAGGCCGCCGTGGCCAAATAAGGGGTGCGTCTTTAATTTACCCCGGGTGTTTTCGTAGGATACGCCCGCAGGACTTCACAAGGAAAAAGGCCGCTTTCATGGAAATTGCCAAGCTGAAAGCATTGTTGGAATCGGTGGCCACGGGCCAACTCGCGCCGGGCGAGGCGGTGGAACGGCTGCGCGGATTGCCCTTTGAAGATTTGGGGTTCGTCAAAATTGATCATCACCGCACACTGCGGAAAGGGTATCCGGAAACCATTTTTTGCGCGGGCAAAACCCCGGAACAGGTTGTGCAAATTGTGGCGCGCATGCGCGACCACGGCAGCAACGTGTTCGGCACCCGCTGTGCCCCGGAGGTCATCGAGGCCGTCCTGAAAAACTATCCCGACGCCGTCCATCACGGCTTGGCCCGCGCGTTCACCTTGACGGTCGAGCCTCCGGAAGTGCTGGAAGGGTATATCGCCGTGGTGTGTGCGGGAACCAGTGACATTCCCGTGGCGGAGGAAGCGGTCGTAACCTGCGAAACGCTGGGCAACCGGGTCGAGCGGATTTACGACGTGGGCGTGGCCGGCATTCATAGGCTCATCACGCAACGGGAACGCCTCGAAGGCGCCACCGCGCTGATTGTGTGCGCGGGCATGGAAGGCGCCCTGCCGAGCGTGGTGGCGGGATTGGTCAGCAAACCGGTGATTGGCGTGCCCACCAGCATCGGGTATGGCGCCAGCTTCGGCGGGATTGCCGCCCTGCTCGGCATGTTGAATTCATGCGCCTCCGGACTCACGGTGGTGAATATTGACAACGGTTTCGGCGCGGCGGTGGCGGCGGCCTCCATCAACCGGCTCGTGAACGGGAAATAGCATGCGGACGTTATATCTGGATTGTTTCAGCGGCATCAGCGGCGACATGACCGTGGGCGCGCTTATTGACGCGGGCGCGGACCTCGCCGCCCTGCGCGCCGGACTGGATAGCCTGCACGTGCCGGGATTCACGGTGTCCGCGGAAAAGGTGGCCAAAAGCGGCATTTCCGCCACGCAATTCAAAGTACTGCTGCATAAACACGAACATCCCCACCGGCATTTGCGCCACATTGTGGACATCATCGAACACGGGGAACTCCCGGAGCCGGTGAAAAAGGCGGCGATTCAAACCTTTACCTTGCTGGCGGAAGCAGAAGCCTCCGTGCATGGGACCACCCCTGACAAGGTGCATTTCCATGAAGTGGGCGCGGTGGATTCCATCGTGGATATTGTCGCGGCGCATCTGGCCATGCATCTTCTCGGCATTGAACAGGTCATGGCTTCCACGCTGCATGTGGGCTCCGGTTCGGTCAAATGCGCGCATGGCTGGATGCCCGTGCCCGCTCCGGCCACGGCGCTGCTGCTCAAGGGAAAGCCCGTGTATGGTGGGGAAGTGGAAGGCGAACTCATCACGCCCACGGGCGCGGCCCTTGTGGCACAGTGCGCCGTGTCGTTCGGCGGCCTTCCGGAAATGATTGTGGAAAAAATCGGGTATGGCGCGGGAACCCGCGACCTTCCGGGCCGGCCCAATGTGTTGCGGGTGTTGATTGGCGCCACGGACACGGGCTTGGGCGTTCAGGAACCCATCACTGTAATGGAAGCCACGATTGACGACATGAATCCCGAGCTTTTCCCCCCGCTGCTGTCCGCTCTGCTCGAAGCCGGGGCCCGCGATGCATTCATCACGCCGATCATTGGGAAAAAGGGCCGTCCGGCCTATTGTGTCACGGCCTTGTGCGACGCGGAAAAGATTCACGCGGTGGCGGACGCCCTGTTCCGCCATTCCAGCACCCTTGGGGTGCGCATGCGCCAAGAGCAGCGAATCGTGCTGGACCGCCACTGGGAAACCGTCCGCACCGAATGGGGGAAGGTGCGCGTTAAAATGGGCGCATGGAACGGCGAAACGATCAGCACGTCCCCTGAATTTGAAGATTGCCGGGCGTTGGCGGAAACCGCCGGCGTGCCGGTGCGGCGCGTATATGAAACGGCATTGGCCTCAGCGGTAAAGGGAGAGTTTGAACATGCCTGAACACATCGCCATCTACCCGGGAAGTTTTGATCCGCCAACTCTGGGCCACTTGGACCTCGTCCAGCGCGCCGCCAAACTATTCCACAAAGTGATCGTGGCGGTCGCCCATAATGATCAGAAACATGCCTTGTTCACCCTCGAAGAACGGGCCGAAATGCTGAAGGAAATGGTGGCGGACCTTCCCAATGTCGAAGTGGACCATTTTCAGGGCCTTACCGTCGAATTTGCCCGGAAACACAAGGCGGTGGCCATTCTCCGGGGATTGCGGGCCGTGTCGGACTTCGAATACGAATTCAGCCTGGCCATCAACAACCGGAAGTTGCACGAGGAATTGGACACCGTCTGCCTCATGGCCAACGAGCCCCATCTCTTCATGAGTTCCCGCATGGTGAAGGAAATTGCCAGCTACGGCGGGGAAATCAGTCATTTCGTCACCCCCGCCGTGGAACGCCGCATCCGTGCCAAATACGCCGCGCCCAAGTCCGGCTGACGGATTAAAACATCCCCAGCAGTTTTCCGGCAAGAATGGCGGCCAACGCGATCACCAGCACCACCAGCACCGCCATCGAAACCACCCGCCGCGCCCTGCCCGTCTTCGCTTCGGGGGATTCCCGGCGCTTCATCTTTTGCGTGGGCGCGGAGCCATCGCCCGGCGTCACGATATTGGTCGGGATGGGGTCCCCGGCATACATGAGCCGTTCCTTAAGCGCCGCCGCGCGCGGGTCCCGAAATTGTGCAATCAACTGATCACAGAGCGCCAGCGCCTCCGGGATGCGCCCCAGCCGGTCCATGCACATCGCCTTCGGATACAACACGTTTTTCGAGTTGGGATACAGCCGGTCCAACTCTTCCAAATGGACCAACGCCTCGTGATACCGCCCTTCACGAAAGAGCGCATCCGATTCCTTGAACCGCTCGGTTGCTTCCTGCATATTCACGGCAACAATTCCTTGTATCAACGCATGCACACCACGCCATCTTACCCGCCACCCCCGCCAAATGCAACGGCCCGAATTGCCCAGGAACACTCAATGCAACCCGGCCAGTTCCTGCAAGGCGATTTTAATGCCCGAAGTCCTCGTGTACCCTTTTATCCTTGCAAATTATCCACGCCGTGGACAATTTGCAATTATAAACGCCGCCTAGGCACAAAACCCGATGCATTAATCGTAAAATTTGCAGTGTACACCTTTCTAGAATTGAAACGCTTTCATGTTGCGCAATTGACCTATGCGAGACGCCTGCTGCCATCTCTGTTGGTACGATCTTAAACTTCCCCCTGCAATTTCATACTCAGTCTGCTATGTCCATAATGTCCATCCAATCAACACATGGAAAGATCAAAGTTTCTTTTTCCTCTGGAAGCCGGGTATGCTTTCTGCCGCGATAGGATGCAACGGATGGCAATGGATTGGCAAGACATATTGGAACACGCCGTATACCGGGCGAAAGCGCCGGGTGCGGCGGCGTGTATTGGGAATCTTACGGAAGATATTTTTGTGGGTGCGGTGGGGTTTCGGCAGTTGTTTCCGGAATCGTCGCCGGCCAGCAAAGACACCGTGTATGATCTCGCTTCGGTCACGAAGGTCGTTGCCACCACTACCGCCGTGATGCTCCTCCTCGAGGAGGGCCTGTTGGACCTGGAGGCTCGGGTGAGTGATTATTTGCCCATCCCGTATTTCCACACGTTCACACTGCGGCAATTGCTCACGCATACTTCGGGGCTTATCGCCTATCAGATGTTTTACAAAGAAGCCAGCAGCCTGACCGAAGTGTTGCAGCGCATCACGAAGATTCCCCTGGAAAATCCCGTGGGGTTGCGTCACACCTACTCGGATTTGAATTTCATGATTCTCGGCAGGGTGGTGGAAGTGGTGGCGGGCGATTCACTGGACCGTTTTTGCCGGCGCCGTATCTTTCAACCCCTCGGGATGGACCACACCACGTTTAATCCCCCGGAATCCTGGCGGAATTCCTGCGCGGCCACGGAAGACTGTGCATGGCGCAAACGTATCATTGTGGGTGAGGTCCATGATGAAAATGCCTATGCGGCGGGCGGTGTGTCGGGCCATGCCGGACTATTCTCAACGGCCGAAGACCTCAGCCGTTTCTGCCGGGCCTTGCTCCAGGGGAAAATACTGTCCGAGAAGACCCTCACCGAAATGCTCGCCCCGGATCAGGTTCCTTGCTATCCCTGGCAGGGATTGGGCTGGCAACTGGATCCCTGGTCGAGTGGGTCCTCCGGGTTTCTTGCATCGAGAACGGCATTTGGCCACACGGGCTGGACCGGGACCAGCCTCTGGCTGGACCGTGAAGCCGGCCTCTTTGTGATTCTACTGAGCAATTCCTGCCACCCTTCACGGGAACACCGCGATACGAAAACATTGCGGCAGGCCTTTCATCAACAGGTGTGTGCGGCCTATTATCCCCGGCAAAGCAATGTTCATTCCGGCCTTGACCGGATTATGTGGAACAACTATGCCGCCCTGCGGAAAAAGCGCGTGGGATTGTTGACCAACCAGGCCGCGGTAACAGAGCATGGGCGTTTTATTCTGGATGCACTGGCCCTCGAACCGGAAGTTCAAATAGTGCGCTTGTTCGGTCCCGAACACGGCCTGCGGGGCACGGCGGAGGCGGGCGAAAAGGTATCGGACGAAAAATCCGCCATCCCCGTAGTCAGCCTGTATGGAAATCAGCAGACCCCCACGCAGGATCAACTAAAGGACCTCGACCTCTTCGTGATGGATCTCCCGGATGTCGGATCGCGGTACTACACCTACATCGCCACGATGAAAGAATGCATGGTGGCCTGCGCCAAGGCCGGTATTCCAATGCTGGTGCTGGACCGTCCAAATCCCGTGGGCGGCGTAATCCTGGAAGGCCCCATCGCGGAAAAGTTTGGATCTCTGGTATGCTGCGCGCCGATTCCCATCCGGCACGGCATGACGATGGGGGAGATGGCCTTGTTCTTCAAAGAAAAATTCTTCCCGGACATGAAAATGAACCTCGCCATCAGCGAAGTGGATAACTGGCCCCGGGAACGATTGTTCACAGAGTGTTTATTGCCGTGGGCACCGCCGTCGCCGAATATCCCCACACCCGAAACCGCACTAGCCTACGTGGGAACCTGTCTTTTTGAGGGTGTGAATCTGAACGAAGGCCGGGGAACGGAGAATCCTTTTCTCTGTTTTGGCGCACCCTGGCTCGATACCGACGCCCTGCTGGCGGCGCTCGAACCACGGGAACGGACCGGATTCACATTAGAACCGTTGACCTATACGCCGCGTTCCATTCCCGGAAAAGCGAAAACCCCGCGTTACATGGACCAATCCTGCCGTGGCATTCAACTGCGCGTGGATCAACCCCATGAAGCCCGTCCCTTCACATTGGCCGTGGCGTTGCTGTGTGCGATATACAAAAAACACCGCGATACAGTGGTCTGGGAAAAATCCTTCGATACCCTCGCGGGCGGCCCCTGGCTCCGCGAACAAATCCAGCGCGGTGTACTCTTCCCGGAAATCCTTGGCGCACTGGAGACCTCCTTGGCGGCATTCGACAAGATCCGTCCGAAGCTGTATAGAACCAGTGAGGAACTATAGTGCTAGAAAGAAGACATCTTAGAGTCAATGGCGTACGTGGACATTTGTGTTTTTGCAAGTAGGAGTGATTTCGTCTTTCATCGCGTCCCTTCTGTCACTGAGAGCGCCGCACCCGCCGGGACACCGGAGTGGACAGTGAAGAAATATTCGAATGTTCGTGCGGAACACCCCATTTGTTCAGCGGTTCCGTGTGGATTTTTCTAGAAGGGGATAAATCATTCAGCCTGTTGCGGTGTAATTGCAATCAAAGAATGGAAAATGGATGGCCGGACGTCATCCCAAAGAGGCGGTGGCCCGGCAGGCGCAGATTTGTTCGCAAGATAAATTTCAGAAGATAATTGCCGAAGAGGATATGTTCAAAGAGCTTTCCGACGAGAGTTCCCCGAAGGGGAAGCATTTGAATAGCCATCGGTCGAGTCCCCGAGACCCACGGAAACTCCGAGTCAAATTTGAATAGAAACCTGTGCAGGGTGCTGTGGACTCCAAAGGAGTCAAATTTGAATAGGTAGAACCTATGGATAGTGGCACCCCTCTATTGAAACGACCCCGGAGGGGTCGAACCCACCATGGCAAGGATGATGTTTGTGTGAAACCCCGATTAACCGGTCACCGGGGTGGGGATCACGAAGAAAAACACCGCCGCGATATGAATGGCGCTGGCCACGAGCACAAAAAGATGCCAGATGGCATGGCTATAGGGCAGGCGGCCCCACGCGTAAAACAACGTGCCCAAGGTATAAACCACACCCCCGGCCGCCATCAGGCCCAGCGCGGCCAGAGGAATCATCTCGATGGCCGGTTTTATCATCACAAGGGCCGTCCAGCCCATGGCGATATACAAAAGGGTCGAGATAATATCAAAGCGGCCCGTGAAAAAAATCTTGAACGTGATTCCGGCCACCGCGATGCCCCAGAGCACGCCGAATACCGACCAGCCCCACGGTCCGCGCATGCTCACCAATAAAAACGGCGTGTAGGTGCCCGCAATGAGCAAATAGATGGCGCTATGGTCGAACACGCGCATGACCCGCTTCACCTTCGGAATGGGAATCGCATGATACAGCGTCGAGGCCAGGTACATAATGATAAGGGTGGCCCCAAAAATGCTCACGCTGACAATCCGCCAGACATCCCCCCCCAGCGAGGCATAGATCACCATCAGCGTCAATGCCACAATGCTGAAAAGGATGCCCACGCCATGCGTGATGGCGTTCGCGATTTCTTCACCCACCGTATATTTGCTTTCGCTGTGAGACATACTGCTTCCTTGTGGAAATTATACCAAGTACGCGCAAGAAAGGGCAAAGGTTGACACACACGACACACGTCCCTCCCAGGTCCCGGGGAGAAATCACATTGGACAACACCCGACGAACCTCGATAAAATGTGTGCGGGCCATTGGAGGTGCTCCCTTCCGAGTTTTCCCAAACACAAGAGAAGGAATCTTTTTGGCCTTTTGTCAATACCTTAATCGCCTTTTAACGGAACACGAATGCAGTAACATATGGTTTTCAGCTCGCACATATTCCTGTTTTATTTCCTGCCCGTGGCGCTGGGTTTGTATTACTTGGCGCCGCGCCGCGCCCGTCATCTCGCGCTCACGCTGGTCAGTTATGTGTTTTACGGCTGGGCCAATCCCTATTTCGTCTTTCTCATGTTCGGTTCGACCGTGTTCAGCTATTGCTGCGGGATGGTTATCGTCCATGGATTCCACGGCTGGAAAAGCGAAGTGCAGGCGCTTCCCAAGGGAGAACCGCGCACGCGCCAGCAGCGCAACGCCCTGATTGCGTCCGTCACCTGCAGCCTGCTCGCGCTGGGGGTCTTCAAATATTTCAATTTTGCGCTGGACAATTACAACGGGCTTGTGACCGCCCTCGGCCTGGATGCGCTGCAATGGAAGAACTTCCTGCGCATCACCCTGCCGCTCGGCATCAGTTTCTACACCTTCCATTGCATCAGCTACATTGTGGACGTCTACCGCGGCGATGCCAAGGTGGTCAGCAACTTCACCGACTTCGCCTGCTATATCGCCATGTTCCCGCAACTGGTGGCCGGGCCAATTATCCGCTACCGTGAGATTGCCTACCAGCTTCAAGGCCGCGCGTATACCTTCGAAAAGTTCAGCCGGGGCGTGACCTTTCTCTCCCTCGGCGTCGCCAAGAAAATCCTGATCGCCAACGCCTGCGGAAAAGTGGCGGACACCTGCTTTGGCGCGGGGGCGCTTTCTCCACTCGATGCTTGGTACGGCATGTTCGCGTACACCTTCCAAATCTATTTCGATTTCAGCGCCTATTCCGACATGGCCATCGGCCTCGGGCTGATGCTTGGCTTTGTCTTTCCCAAGAACTTTGACTCGCCCTATCTTTCGCAATCCATCACCGAGTTCTGGCGGCGTTGGCATCTTTCGCTTTCGTTCTTTCTGCGCGACTACCTGTATGTCCCGCTCGGGGGAAACCGAAAAGGCGAAGGCCGCACCTATGTCAACCTCGCCACCGTGATGCTGCTGGGCGGGCTCTGGCACGGCGCCGCCTGGAATTTCGTCATCTGGGGCGGCATTCACGGAGCCATGCTTGCCTTCGAACGCGCCCAAGGCAAGGAAAGTTTTTATCACAACGCACCGCGTCTCGTTCGCACCGCGCTGACCTTTCTCATCGTCTGTTTTGCCTGGGTCTTCTTTCGTGCTCCCGACTTGTCCGCCGCCCTCGCCTATCTGAAATCCCTTGCGGGGCTGGGCGCCTCCCAAGACGGCATGTTTCTCATTCGCGGCCTGATTTACCAGCCCTATTACCTTTTGGCCATGGTCTTGGCGGCCATCGTCGTGTGGACCGCGCCGCAGACCTGGGACTTTACCCGGAAACTCACGTGGCCCAAGGCGGCCTGGTGTTTGGCGTTGCTGCTGATTTCTTTATTGATATTGACCACGCAATCCTACAATCCCTTTATCTATTTCATTTTTTAGGAAGCAAACATGTCGGATTTGATGAAAGCACGGGAAGAGCAGGCGAGGGCCGAGGTCGGGCATACCGACGTATCCCCCGGGCTTGCCGCCTTCCTCGTTTTTTTCTTTCTGGCCGTCATGCTGGCGGTACCCCTGATGGATCAGGTCTATGACGTTGCAACAAAAGGCGGAACGCCCTCCGCGTTGGACGTGTCGGGGTTTGTCCCGCCGGCCGGCGAGATTGCGGACGTCTATGCTTCCAAAGGACTTTGGGCGGCGGGCTTCGACATCAATGCACGCCTGCTGAGCGCCATTAAGGGCTACGAAGACGGCATCAAGCAGAGTTCCCTGCTGGTGGATTCCATTTTGCCGGTGGTGCAGAGCGTCACCATCGGACGTCTCAAGGCCGGCAATGAAAAAGCCTACTGCGGACGGGACGGGTGGCTGTTCTACCGGCCCGGAATAGATTTTCTTACCGGCCCCGGATTTCTTGAACCGGACGTGATGGCCAAACGCGTCCGGACGGGCGACGAAACCCATGATCCGCCGCAGCCGGACCCCGTAAAGGCCATTGTTCAGTTCCGCGATCAACTCGCCGAACGTGGTATCACGTTGGTGCTCTTTCCCGCACCGGACAAGGCCGCGGTGTATCCTGACAAACTCTCCGGGCATTATGCGGGCAACAAACCGGTGCGCAATCCTTCGGAAGCCGAATTTTATCGGCGGTTGCAGGATGCCAAGGTTTTGATCTGCGACGTCACGGAAACCTTGACGGCCGCCAAGGCACAAGGCGCGCCGCTCTATCTCAAAACCGACACCCATTGGACGCCCGAAGGCATGGGCATGGCCGCTCAAGTGCTGGCGCAATTTGTCCGGAGCCACGTTCAATTGCCGGCACAAGCACCGGTTGCCTATACACGCACCGCCACCGCCATTGAAAATCTGGGCGATGTCGCCATCATGTTAAAACTGCCCGAAAACCAAACCTTCTACGACTCCGAACGGGTCACCCTGCAACGCGTGAAAAAACCGGATAACACCCCCTGGAAAGCCGACCCCGCTGCGGACGTTCTGCTACTGGGTGACAGCTTTGCGAATATTTACGCACTCGGTGGAATGGGCTGGGGCGACAGCGCCGGGCTTGCGGAACAACTCAGCGCCGAACTCAGCCGCCCCATCGACACCCTCCTTATCAACGACAACGCTTCCCATGCCACCCGCCGTCAACTCAGCCGGGAAATCGTCAACGGAAAAGACCGGCTCGCCGGAAAAAAACTCGTGATATGGGAATTCGCCGCCCGGGAACTCGCCGTCGGCGACTGGAAAATGGATTTCCCCATGAAGCCCGTAAATGCGGCGCGTCCGTAAACAATTTCAACGTTGCCTGGATTTTTTTTATAAAACTCATACAGCGTAGCATCATTAGGGGCGACATGCATACCCAGGATAGCGCTTCGCTACCCTGAGTCACGCGCCCCCTCCCGTCATTCCCGCGCAGGCGGGAATCCAGGATTCAGTTTTCCTCCCTTTCCCTGTAAGAGGTAAATAACCCCTCTCGTTTTTAAAGAGCTTCCAACGCCTTGATGATCGCTTTCCTCTCGTTCCCAAGTTACACTTGGGAACGCATTTGCCTAAAAGCTATGCTTTGAAATCTAATTCATTCCCAACCCCGAATCACCACCAACGGTGAACCGGGGTTCATGGAAAATTCGATGCTTACGCCTTCTTCGAGGCGTACTTGGGCAACTCCCATCCTTCCCGCCTCGGGCGCGCCAGGAATTTATTCGCCTCGTCGCAATTGGTGAAACGTTCCTTGTCCGGGTCCCATTTCAGGGTTTTTCCGACCTGGCCGACGTCGCGGACGATATTGACGAGGTAACAAATGGTGGAACTGCGCTGCCCGTATTCGATGTCGGCATTGGCCCGCTTGCGCGTCTTGATGCATTCGATCCAGTTTTCAATATGCGGCTGGGTTTCCGGCACGGATAAATTGGCGGGCCGGTCCGGACCCTGGAGCAATTCTTTCGGATCGGAGGAAACGCGGTCGCGGTTAATTTCGATTTTGCCTTTTTCGCCAACGAAGATGCAGCCGAGGCCGGGAGAGCAGTCCGCGTCCAGATGCAGCTTCAATTCCGTGCCATTGGCGAATCTCATGCGCACCTTGGCGCGCGGGCCGGAGGTGTCGCGCACCATGTCGTAGTATGCCTGTCCGGTTTCGTCTTCGCTGATGGTGCGGGGTTTGAATTCGCCCACGCGTTTTGTAGTGACCGGTTCTTCCAGGACCACTTCCACCGGGCCGGTTTCATCGGTGCCGAGGCCGCGCTGGATCTGGTCATAGCTGTGCTTGCCCCATCCGGTCACGCCATAGGAAATGCCGCCGCCGTCATAATCCCACCATTGCGCCCATCCGTACTGAAGGTCTTTATGGTAAGGCCGCAGTTCCGACTGATTGGTCCAGATGTCCCACCAATTTGCGCTGCCGCCGTCGGGCATGTCTTGTCCGGGTTTCGGTTCCCAATGCAGCGGGCTGACGAAGTCCGGGGCCAGCACCGTATGTACTTTGCCGATAGCGCCGTTTTTGACCAGGTCGCTGGCCCAGTTGTTCAAGGCGATGGACCGCTGTTGCGTGCCCACCTGGGTGACCCGCTGATTTTTCCGGGCCACGTTGACCATCTGCCGGCCTTCTTCAATGGTGAGGCACATGGGCTTTTCGATGTATACGTCCATCCCGGCGTCCATGGCCCAGCACGTAACCCATGCGCGGGCATGGGTGGTGGTCTCGACCATAACAGCGTCCAGTTTTTCTTTTTCGATCATCTCACGGAAATCAGCGTAGCCCTTCCAATTCTGATCCTTGCCGAGTTTGTTGATATAGGAGGCGATGCGCGGCTGAAAACAGTCGCAGAGGGCGGCAATACGCATCGAGGGAATCCGCAGGCTGGTGTCGCCGATATCGCGGCAGCGCCCGCCGAGACCGATCAGGCCAACGATTACCGTTTCATTGGGGGAGATTTTTCGCGGGACGACTTTCGCGGTATTCGGTTTGGTGGCGCAGCCGGTCACAATGAAGGCCGCAGTGGTGGTTGTGGCGGCGAGAAATGCCCGCCGGGTCAGTTTATCGCTCATGTTCCAGCCCTTCCATGATAGTGCGTTTCAGGTTTCCTACAGCATAGCGAACTTCTCTGCGGAATGCGAATAGCAACCACGCCGCATTTTCTACAACAAGGCGGAATCCGGATACGGCGGCATCGCGCCTTTTTGCGTGCATACATACGCCGCGAGGCGGTTGGCCCGCGCATTAATCTCGCCCAAGGGCCGGTTTTCCAACATCCCCATCACCAGCGCCGCCGTAAACGCATCGCCCGCGCCCACGGTATCCGCCACCGTTACCGCCGAACCCGGATGATCGCTCCAGCCTTGGCGCGTGCACAACAGGCTGCCCTTTGCCGCGCGGGTAAGTGCGACAAGCTGAAGGTCATACCGCTGGAGCAGTTCCTCCAGCAGGGCCGTTTCCGTGCCTTCCATGGCCAGCAATTGCGCCACCACGGGAAGTTCTTCATCGTTAAGCTTGAGCACATTCGACAAGGTCAGCATTTCATGAATGATGGACGCGCTGTAAAACTGCTGCCGCAGATTGATGTCGAATATCCGCAGACTGTGTTCCGGTGTGACTTCGAGAAAACGCCGCACGGTGTTCCGTGATACCGGGCAACGCTGGCCTAACGTTCCGAAACACGTGGCGTCCGTGCGTTCCGCCAAATCCTCCAACGCCGGATTCCATGGCGTGAAATCCCATGCCACGTCCGTATGAATCACGTAGCTGGGCGTGCCTGCCGCATTGAGCGTCACCGTGACCCGCCCCGTCGGATGTTCAGGGTCTCGGTGAATGTACCGCGTGTCCAGCCCGTTGCGGGTCAATTGCGCAAGAATCTCCTGGCCGAGATCATCCGTCCCCACGGCGCTCACCACAAACGCTTCCGCGCCCAGCCCCTTCGCATGATACGCGAAATTCGCCGGGGCCCCGCCCAACTTTTTCCCATCAGGCAACAAGTCCCAAAGCACTTCGCCCAATCCAACGGCTGAAAACCGATTTTTCTCCATTATGGGCCGTTTTCCCCCTCTGCGCCGGATTCGGGCAGGGGCATGGGTTTTTGGAGTTGCTCTTGGGGCGCCTGAGTGGGTTGATGGTTCGGGATCATGTGTTGCGCGCCCACGTCTTTGATGGTGAGTTTTCCGCCGCGTTTTCCGGGCCCCATGTTGGCGTTTGTAATCACGTAAAAGAATTTGGTGTTGGGGCCTTTTTTAAGATTCAAGGTGCCGTTGATCAACACCGGTTCCCGGTAGAGGGGGGTGGTTTTCCCTTTTTCCATCTGCACGACCATGACGTCGCGCATGGGCGGGGACTGGCAGAAATAACATTCGATGGGAATGGGCAGAAGGAGGAATTCCGTCATGCTGCGAAATTGTTCGAGGGGCACCATGAACCCGACGATATCCACGGGCTGTTGATCGTATTTCAGGAGGCGCTCGTCAAAGGTGGGACCTTTTCGGACCGTGCCGGTGGTTTTTTGCAGCAGGGGCCACGGGAGAAGTTCCAGGCCTTCGGTTTTACGCCCTTGTTCCACTTTCTTGCGAATGGCCTCCATGCGGTCGGCGAGGCTGCTGCGTTGAAAGTAACCGTTGACCAGCACCACAGTGGCCAGGAGGAGAACGATACCGATAATCACCACGAATTCTTGCTTGGTCCGGCGGCGCATTTGTTTGGAGTCCTTTATAACGTGCATTCCGGCGGTAAGGGAGCGGAAATGCGGCATGATCGCTTCATATCGGGGGAATTATGCCATACTTCCCAGCGTTGCTTCACATTGAACGATGTTGCGTTCACC
>CAYXPO010000022.1:0-1268 GCA_964466925.1 uncultured Nitrospirales bacterium | reverse complement strand
CACCGTTCCGCGAGATCATGCGCGACATCGCCGTGATAGGCCTGCCTGGCGGGCAGGATGCCCGCCAGGATCCCCACGAGGGCGACGGTGGAAAAAGCGGCGAGGTGTTCGGTGGTCAGGTTGAAGGCGGTAATGGAAAGTCCGAAGCGCCACGCAAGGTATTTCCCGAGGGAGAAGCTCACCATGCCGCCCAAAATCCAACCCGACACGATGCCGAGCAAAGTGACCCAGAAGGCCTCGATGAGCACGGAACCGAAGATTTCATACGCCGAGGCGCCAAGGGCGCGCATGATGGCCATGTCCCGCTTTCGCTGAAGGATGGAGAGGTAAAGCCCGATCAAAATGGAGAGGGCGGAGATTGCGACCACGAGATAGCCGACGGCCAGCAGCACCAGTTTTGCCGTCCCCAGGAATTGATCATAGAAGGTGGCGATTTCGCTGATGGGGACCGCCGCCATGATGCTGGTGTGCTCCCGGATGATTTCGCGGTATTGAAAACGGAGGGCGGGACTCTGCAATTGAAGCAATACGGCCGTCACCATGGATTCCGGCCGGGCGCTCCATTCCTGATACGCGGAGGCTTCTTCTTCCGGCTCTTCTTTATGGGAAGAGGCGTGCGCATCCTCACCTTCCCCCGCGGGGTCATGATCGTGTTCTTCATGATGTTCTTCAGCACCGTGTTGATGAGCCTTCCAGACGGATTCCAGGGAGCAAAAAATGGCGCGATCATAAGGGGAACCGGAAGGTTTCAGGATTCCCACAACGGTGTACGGCATGTTTGCGTGGGCATGGCCGCCCAGCCCTTCCGGCAATCCCGCGATAAAGCCATGGGTGCTGACGAACGTGTCCCCCGGCCGCAGGCCGGTTTGACGCGCCGCCAAGGCCCCCAGGACCGCTTGAAAGGGCCGCTCGAAATACTGGCCTTGAGCCAATTGGAACGGGGCGCGTTCCTCCCCGCTGATCGGGCTGACCCATGTGTGATGGAACAATTCGCGGACGGTGCCGATGATGCGGAAGCCCTGATAACTGTCGCCCATGTTGATGGGGAAGGCGGCTTTCACGTATTCGGTGTCGTTCTTGAGATGTTCATATTCCGCATAAGGGATATTGCCGGTGGGCGTATCCATGAAATAGACACTGCTCAGCACAAGCTGCAGCGGGCTTCCCTTGGCCCCGGCGACAAGATCAAAGGCCTGTCCTTCTTCTTCAAACCGCTTGCGGGTTTCCTCGCGCAGCTTTTCGGCGCCCGCCACGACATAGCGGACGCT
>CAYXPO010000021.1:712-19050 GCA_964466925.1 uncultured Nitrospirales bacterium | reverse complement strand
TTTGCGAGTCATTCTATACTAAGCCCACAGTTGGTTTGGAAATGACAAGGTATACAGTGTTCCAGAAAGGGATATTGGCGATAAAGGAGAGGGAAGCTATGCGAATAACCCGTCCGGCGTTGGCACAGAGTGTGGATACCATCCTGTATGTCATCCAGCAAATCATGAGCTTGTTTTCACAGTTCTTTACGTTCATTGACCAGATCATCAAGTTCATCTCCACGCACTTCGGGGGCTGATGTTCAGCGTTCCCGCGATTCCAGCCAGCGAAACGCGTCCAACGCGGCCATGCAGCCATTGCCGGCGGCGGTTATCGCCTGCCGGTAAGTGGGGTCGCGAACATCGCCGCACGCAAAGACACCGTCAATATTGGTGTAGGTGGAGTCCGCCCGGGTAACCAAATACCCGGCGTCGTTCATGGTCAACAGGCCTTGGAACAAATCCGTGTTGGGTTTGTGTCCTATCGCCGCGAAATACCCCGTGCAGGCGATCTCCCGTTCCGCACCGGTCTGAACATCTTTCAACACCACGCCGGTCACCCCGTCCTTGTCATTCCCGAGTATCTCCTTCACCACCGAATTCCATTCCACCTTTACTTTCGGATGGTTCACCACCCGTTCCCCCATGATCGGGCTGGCCCGGAATTTGTCCCGCCGGTGCACCACATGCACCACCCCCGCAAAATTGGTCAGGAACAGTGTCTCTTCCATGGCGGTATCCCCGCCGCCCACCACCACCACCGGCTTGCCCCGGAAGCGCGGGAGGGCCCCGTCACAGGTCGCGCAGGCCGACACCCCCCGGTTCAAGAAACGTTCTTCACTCTCAATGCCCAAATACCGGGCCGTGGCCCCGGTGGAAATTATCACCGCCTTCGCTTCGATCAGTTCATCATTCGACCACACCTTGAACGGCCACCCGGAAAAATCCACCTTCGTGGCCGTTTTGTATGCAAACCGCGCCCCAAAGCGCTCCGCCTGCTTCTTGAAATCTTCCATCATTTGCGGGCCGGTCACCCCGTCCGGATACCCCGGAAAATTCTCGACTTCGGTGGTGGTCATCAATTGCCCTCCCGGCAAAATTTCCTTGCTAGGCTCCCCTTCCAGGCACAGGGGGTTCAAATTTGCCCGCGCGGTGTACAGCGCCGCCGTACACCCCGCCGGCCCCGATCCGATAATGAGAATGTTTTCCATTAGCGACGCTTCTCCTCTAAGTACATCCAAAATCCGCTCTCACAGCCATTTGGCCAAACGTGGAACCGCAATTATAAAGAATAAACGAAGAGGCATGCAATGATACTTGAATGGAGGATGTGGTGTACTTTGTTTCGCATTCCCAAGACGTAATGAGGCTAGTATTCCGCCTGTGCTTTCGGGTATGCTCTTGCCCCGTGTGCTGTCGAGAGAGCATTTGAGGGAGCAAGTCATCCATGTCGTTGAGTTTTGATCCGCGGACGGCGTTGCGTTATGCCGAGGCCATGGCCCGGCCCCGGTTGGTGGGGACCGCCGGGGAAGCCGCGGTGCGCGAAGAACTCGCGAATCAACTGGAAGCGGCGGGCTGCCGCGTGGAACGCGAACTCTTTCACTTTTGGAATGCGGCCAATTATGCGCTCGCGCTGCAAGTGCTGGGGGCTGTTGTTCTGGCGGGGCTTTCGCTGGTTCGCCTGATTTCCTATCCCGCCGCCGCGCTGGGCTTGCTCGTCATGTTGGTGGCGGTGCCGTTCATCACGAAAGGGTCGGAATGGCTGTCGCTGATTCCGGACACGCGTCCGGACGCGTGGTGCACGCGGCTCCTGCGGCGGGCGGGTTTGGTTCATGCGGCGCAGAATCTGGTGGCAACCCCCAAGGATGCGCCCGGTTCGCCGGATTGTAAACATCTTTACCTCATGGCACATTATGACAGCAAGAGCCAGCCTTTGCCCATCACCGTGCGGGCCGTGCTGTTCATGGTCCTTTTTGGGTCCATCTTTGGTTTCATTTTGTTCACCGGCCTGGCTTCGTTCTTCAGTTTCCTCACACCGGGCGTCTTTTTGATGGGGCTTGCCGTGATGGGGTCCGGCCTGCCGCATCTATGCAATGTGGTTGGAAACAAATCGCCGGGCGCGATAGACAACGCATCCGCGGTCGGCTTGGTGCTGCATCTGGCGGAGGTGCTCGCGAACACTCCGGAATTGTGCTCCGGGCTGCGGATTACCTATTTGCTGACGAGCGCCGAGGAGGTGTGCCTGTTGGGGGCGTCGGCGCATGTGATGCGGCGCAGGGAGGCATTCAAGACGGCCACGGCGGATCGGAAATTGCTCTTTTTGAATTTCGACGGCGTGGGCATTAAAGGGCGGCTGGCCTATGACGGGCGCGGCGGGAAAACACCCCGGGGCGAACTGGTCCGCCTGACGGAAGAGGCCGCACAAGCCACGGGGATTCATGTGACGCCGTTCAGGCTCTTGGGCGCGCTTTTTGATCATATTCCGTTCGCGCGGCGGAATCTGGACGCCATGACGCTGCTCTCCTTGGGCAAGGCCAGCCGGACGGTGCATACGCCGCGGGACGACATCCGCCAGCTTCACCCCTGCGGGTTTGAAAAGGCCGGGAAACTTACGCTGGAAATCATCCGCCGCTGGCGGCGGGAAAAGAAGCACGAAACCGGGTCTCAATAACAGTGTGCTTTCTGCCGTTTGGGCTGGATGAAATAATTCCCATCGCCGTGAAGCGCGCCGCCTTGCCCGAATATGGTATCTCGACCCTGAAACCAACAAGCCCTTCGTGTTCCTCGCCAACAACTTCGTGCCGCCCGCGCGCATCCTCGCCCAATTTTACCGTGCGCGCTGGCACGCCGGAGAATCTCACGCAGAGTTGGCGGATTGCAGTACGTGCCCGTCCCCGGTCCTCCGCTTGCGGGGAGGCTGTGCTTGGCACTATAGTGCTGGCAGGGTGATCGGCATGCAGGCATACGACGTACAGCAGCTAAGCGAAGGCGGTATTTCCGGGATTGGCGGGAAAGCCAAAGGCCTGTTGCTCCTGGAGCAGGCGGGGGTTCCTGTTCCTCCTTGGCGGCTGATCCCCGCCGAGGCCGCCCGTGCCATGCAAGATTCCGCGGACGTTCACGGCCTGTGGGGAGAACTCGCTTCAGAAAACTTCGCGGGACTTGCCGTGCGTTCTTCCGCGGATGTGGAAGACAGTTTTGCGCATTCTTGGGCGGGACAATTTGAAACGGTATTCGTGGATGCTCCGCAAGACTTGGCGTCCGCGATACGAAATGTGGCGAACTCGGGACCCAAGGCCGGCAGGGAGGCGCCGCATCGCGTTTCCGTGATTGTCCAGGCGCGGGTGAACGCACGGGTGTCCGGCGTGCTGTTCTCCGCGCATCCCGCTCACGCGCGTCCGGACACCGCGTATCTCGAAACGGTATTCGGAGATGCGCGCGGGCTGGTAAATGGCGCGCGAAAGCCTTCGCGGTTTGATATTGATCTGAACACGGGGTCCATCCAAAAATCGGAACCCGGCCACGACGGCCCTGATTTCCTTGAACCTGCACTTGTTTCCGCGCTGTTGGAACCGCTGTTTCGATTGGAACGGCACTTTGGCGCGCCGCTGGACATAGAATGGGCGGCGGACGCCGCGCGCGTATGGTTTCTTCAGGCCCGGCCCATCACTGCATTGCAACCGGACCCCGCGCTGCGTCCTTCTTCCTGCGCCACCTCCTGGTTCTTCGATCAGCGTTTCGCGGAACCCATCCATCCCATCACCCGCACCACCCTGCTGCCGCTGATTGCACGGGTATCCATCGGCGAAGCCCTCAAGATGCGCGGGCATGACACCGCCGGGCCGTTGGTGGGGTTCTACGGCGGTCAGGCCTACGTGCCGCACGAAACCTACCGGAAAATGCTGGCGGGCGCGCCCCGCTGGTGGCTGACCCCCGACCTGCGCCAGTTGTTTCCAAACGCATGCGCCTGTGCCCAGGAACACCGCCCGCGCGCATCCATGTGGAATTATGCATGGTGTTCGTTAAGATCCGTTTTGCGGGAGTGGGGGAGTGTCTTTCGGAACATTGCGGTCTGGGACGCGTTTCGCAACATGCTGACGGAACGTCTGCCTTCACTGGAGGCCGTCCCCGTGAATACCGGACGGGAATGGCTGGATCGTTGGCACGCACTGGAAACAATGAATGAAGACTTTTTGCGGATTCATCGTTGGAGTTATCTTTGGGCGAATTACCTGTACCGGGCCGTTATGACCCTGCTCCGGCTGTTCCCCCGGCCGGTCCGTGAGCGCTGCATAAATGAACTTCACCGCCGCGCCGCAGCGTGCAGCCGCGCCGCCAACGATGCACTGTGCCGCTTCCTGCAAGACCCCGATGACGCGGCATTGGAACATTTTGCCGCCAATTTCGGACACCGCTCCGAATCGCTGGATTATGCCATCCCCACGTGGGGCGAATTGGCCAGGACCGGCGCGTTGCGGCAGCGCTACGGATCGGTGGAGCCCATGTCTCCTCCCGTCCATGAATCACAACCTCCAGGGAATTCCTGGCTCCGCCGCCTTTTGCAACCAGCAGCCCGATTGCTGGAAATGCGCGAGGAACAGCGCTTCGAGTGGGAACGCATCCTGGCTGCGCAGCGGCGCCTCCTGCTCCATGCGGCAAAAGACTTGGCCGCGAACGGATTGATCTCAACCGAGGACGATATCTGGTTTCTGGAATGGGAAGAACTTGCCACGATGATGGAGCGTCGGCATCGTGCGCCAGAAGATGTCATCGCGCGGCGCCGCCATGAATTCTACATGGAACGCCTGACGGAAAAGCCCTTGTTCATCGGCCCCGGCACTATCCCGGCCCCGGAAACTTCGTTGCATGGGATTGGCGCTTCCGCCGGCACCGCGCAAGGCATGGTATTGGTCCTGCGGCATTTCAACGACATCCCGGAAACACTGCCCGAACCCGTCATCGGGGTATTCGTGTGTTTGGACCCAGCCTGGACCCCCGTATTGCCCCGTTTTCACGGGCTGATCGTCGAACGCGGCGGTGTTCTGTCCCACGCGGCCATCCTCGCCCGCGAATACCGCATTCCCATGGTCATCGGCGCCGAAGGCGCCACGGCTTGCCTCCACAACGGCATGAAAATGTCACTGGATGGACAAACCGGCCAAATGACCGCCGTGTCACCCGAAGAACAATAACCTGAAGAAAAAACAGCGGGAAGGATCGGAATTAAAAGCCCTTTTCCCATACAGGATATTCTTATGATAAAATTAACCTGGTTGTGTTGGAGCAACAAGCAATGACATACAAAGGACATATAGAAAACGGAATGGTTGTTTTGGATGAAAACGCCAACCTGCCGG
The DNA here is from genome assembly GCA_964466925.1 of uncultured Nitrospirales bacterium. Taxonomy (GTDB): domain Bacteria; phylum Hydrogenedentota; class Hydrogenedentia; order Hydrogenedentales; family CAILVY01; genus CAILVY01. The sequence continues at coordinate 13,717 of CAYXPO010000021.1, read as the reverse complement.
ACGGCGCTTTAGTCACAATTCAACTGGTGGCGGCCCGGCCCGCCGGACACATTGCTCTGGTTGAACACTACCGCGGTTTAATTGGCGCTCTCGATGGTTTTCCCGAAGATTGGTCGGAAAACCATGACACGTATTTGAAAGAAAAATATGGGGCATGAAACAGGTTTTGCCGATACATCCTTCTATCAGGCCTTGTTTAATAATCGGGACAAATATCACGAAACTGCCACCGCGCTAATAGAATCGCTGCAAGCAGAAATTATTACAACAGACTATATATTGACAGAACTTGCCGCATTGATGTCTCGGGGAGAGGCACGTTCTTTATTTGTCAGATTTGTTGAACAACTTCAATCGGATCCCGCTACACTGCTCGTTCGCACCTCACCGGATATCTTCGATAAAGGCTTTGGCCTGTTCGCCATCCGGCCCGATAAAGAATGGTCGCTTGTGGATTGTATATCGTTCACTTTGATGCAGGACTACGGCATCAAAGAAGCCCTGACATTCGGTCATCATTTTGAACAGGCAGGTTTCCACAACTTGTGGGTGTAATGACGCGCAGACAACGATAATGTTCGCCCGAATCCCTGCATGTGCTCGAACATGTGGCCGGCGGCGGCCGCGCCATTCATGAGCTTTGGCGTGTTCTTAAAGAGGATGGCCAAGCCGTGATCATGGTGCCATTCTTCCCGGGACAACAAGAAACCATCGAATATGGAGCACCCGACCCTCACATGTACAGCCATGTCCGCGCGTATTCCCCCGCCGATTTCAAACACCGCCTGGATCCCTTTCACTATGAGGAATTGTCGCCCTGCAATTTTCTCTCGCGAGAGGAAATCAACCGTCTTCAAATCCCGTGCGACAGCCAAATCATTTATCTCTGCCGAAAGTAATTTTGCATTGACCGAAAATAAACGCCCTTGCGGGTTCTAGCGCCACTCTACCACCGCGGGTTTCCGGTCCGGCCAGCGGTGGAAGGTGAATTGGGAATAGCCGATGGCGAGTGCGGCGCAAATCCGGTGATGCTTGGGCACGCCGACCAGTTCCGGGATGTTGATGCCATGATCGCATGCGCCCAGCACAAATCCGGTGTATAAGCTCATCAGGCCGAGGGCTTCGCACATCAGGCTGGCGTTTTGCACCGCCAGTTGCGCGCTCTTGTCCGGATACGCGAGTGTGGGGTCCGCATGAAACACCAGCAGACACGGCGCGCCGCGCAGAATCTTGTCCCGTCCTTCCTGGGTGGCGCGCGCCGCGATTTCAAAACACTCCAGCATTTTCATGGCGCTTTTTACTTCGACGGGTTTGACGAGTCCATAAAGTCCGCGAATCAAAGGATTTCGGATCAATTTCGCGGTTCTCCCCAGGAACTCCGCGGTGAGATTCGTGATTTGCCGGAGCAGGGCGGCATCCTGCACGACGATATACTGGGTGCCCTGAAAATTATGGCCGGTGGGGGCCAGGCGTGCCGCCTCGATGATTTTCTCCAGGTGCTCCCGGGGCACGGGCGTCTTTTTGAATACGCGCCCCGACCGGCGTGCCCGCAACAATTCCATCAGCGCGTCCGCGCCCGGCAGAAGGGCTTGGCGCACCGGATGCACACGGTCCGGCGGAAAATCGGAGTGTTGGAGGGCGCCGCTCGCGCACAGCGCCACACAATGCCCGCAGCCAATACAAAGATCGGGGTGTTCCACGCGGGGCGCCGTTCCCTTGTCCCCGGCGGCGAACACTCCTTCGGGACATTCCTCCGCGCAGAAATTGCAGTGTTTGCACACATCAGAAGCAATAATGATATCCGGCATGCAGCCTCCTGAATAGTTTCGGTGAACTCCTCCTAAAACATCTTAACTTTACCATAGGCCGGGTTGAATTTCCGGTTTCAAGCGGGTAGGCTCCTTGCCGAGGCTGGAAGGACCCCGCATGAAACAACGCATCGTTTATCCCGACTATGTCAATCGTGTGCATGGCTGCTGGCTTGGAAAATGCATCGCCGGGGCCATCGGAGCTTCTTATGGCCGCCAACACCCTCCGGCGGATGTTCATTTCCGTCCCGCCATGCTGGGAAATTTCTTTCCAAACGCCGATTTCGATCTCCAGGTACTCTGGCTGGACATGCTTGAAGAAAAAGGCATCCACATTGCCGCCGAAGATATTGTCTCTTATGCCGCCGAACAATTCCCTGAAAAACATGGTATTTCACCCCTCGCTTTCGAACTTTGGGCCTGTGTGGCGCCGGGGGATCCCGCACTGGCCTCCAAACTTGCCGCTTTGGGGGCAACGCCCGATACTTCTGGCGCATTGTTTCAGGCACGGCAATTTCTCGCCGCCGTGGGCGCACGGGCGTTTGTCGAACCGGACCTCGATCTTTGCCTGGACACCGCGTTGGAAGCGCTTCCCGGCGAGTCCCCACTCCGCCGCCTGGTGCAGGACACCCGCGCTTGGTGCGGGACGATGTCCGAAGAAGAAACCCGGGATCGTGTCGCGCGGGATTATGGCCATCTTGACCGGGACAACCACTTTCGGGACATCGCCTTCGCGGTATTGGCCCTGCATTACGGCGAATCGGAATTTTTTCATACCGTGCGCATCGCATTGCAATGCGGCGATGAGCCCGCCTCCTTCTGTTCCACCGCGGGCGCCCTTCTCGGCATTCATCACGCCGCCACCGGTCTTATGAACCGTTATGACTGCGTGGATCAGCCCTGTACCCTTGGGGTGAAAGCACACCGCCCCCCGGACCAACTTTGCACCCTCGCCGAGGCGGTGGCGCGTGTGGGCATCGCGTTCGCCGCGTTCAATAATTCTGTGAAAATCATGGGCGGCCCGCACGCCTCGAAGCACGCCTAATCCCGTCCGTCCGCCTAAGAACGGAAAATGGTTGCGAACGCAAGCATCTTGTGGTAAACTGGTTGCATGCGCAAGCAAAAGGAACGCGGACGATAGGTGCATGTAATCAAGCGGGATTGCCGGGCAACGCATCCCTTCATCATTGAAATATGCATACATTGGAATAAAGCGTGGAGGCTCCGTACATCGGCCGGAGCGAATATCAGACGAGGCTCGTTGGAGATAATGCATGAACATAAAGCATAGAAGCAGACTGATTGTGGCGGTGAGTGTCGTTTTGGCGGCCGTTGCCTTGGTGGTTTACGTAAAAACAACCGGGGCGGCGGAGTCCCCCAAAGGGCCGGGGGCATCGGCCCCGCCCCCGCCGGAGGTGGCCGTCATTGTCGTGAAAACCGAAGCGGTGTCCTTGTCCACCGAACTTCCGGGGCGGACCTCCGGTTATCTCGTGTCGGAGGTCAAGCCGCAAGTCAACGGCCTGATCCAAAAACGTCTTTTCACGGAAGGTTCCGACGTGAAGGCGGGGGAGGTGCTGTATCAGATTGACCCTGCGCCGTTTCAAGCGGCGTATGACAGTGCGTTGGCCAACCTTGCCGCCGCCAAGAAAACGGCGGACAAGGCGCGGGCCGCCTTGGGGGCCAGCGTTGCGAATGTGGCCCGGCAGCAGGCGTCCGTGGCGCTGGCCAAGACGGATGCCCAGCGGGCCGAAGAACTGTTCAAGGACAAGGCGGTCTCCGCCACGGAGCGGGATCACGCCGTGACCGCGCTCGATGTCGCCACCGCCACGCTTCAAGTCGCGGAGGCGGAAGTGGACAGCGGGAAGGCCGGCATAGCGGCCGCGGAGGCCGCCATCAAGCAGGCGGAAGCGGCGGTGGAAACGGCGCGCATCAACCTGGACTACACAAAGATCAAAGCGCCCATTTCCGGACGCATCGGGCGGTCCGCCATCACGGAGGGTGCGGCCGTGACCGCCTATCAGCCCGTGGCGCTGGCCACCATCCAGCAACTCGACCCCATCTACGTGGACGTTACCCAGTCCACGGCGGAACTGGCCCGGCTCAGAACCCGCATCGAGAAGGGGCATCTGCAAGAAGGCGGCGCGGACCAGAAGAAAGTGAAGCTGCTTCTGGAAGACGGCACGGTGTACGCCCACGAGGGCACGCTTGGTTTCCGGGAAGTAACCGTGGATCCCACCACGGGGTCGGTCATCCTGCGCATTGTCGCGCCCAATCCGGACGGCATTCTGCTGCCGGGCATGTTCCTCCGGGCGGTGGTGGAGGAAGGCGTCGTTAACGAGGCCATTCTGATTCCGCAGCAAGCGGTTTCACGCGATCAAAAAGGCAATCCCGTGACCATGATCGTGGGGGCCGGGAATAAAATCGAGCCGCGACAGCTCGTGGTGGAACGGGAAATCGGCGACAAGTGGCTGGTTACCTCGGGGCTTGCCGCGGGCGATCGCGTGATCGTGGAAGGCCTGCAAAAGGCGCGTCCGGGCACGCTGGTGAACGAGGTTCCGTTTGAAGCCGGAAAACGGGATTCCAGGACTCCTGGAAACGCGCCGGATGCGGCTTCCAAATCGAATTAACGGAGTTGCATCATGTTATCGAGATTCTTCCTTGAACGGCCGGTTTTCGCCTGGGTGATCGCCATCGTGATGATGGTGCTGGGCGGCTTGGCCATTTACAACCTGCCCGTCTCGCAATATCCGCCCATCGCGCCGCCGTCCATCGCCATTGATTCGTTTTACGCCGGCGCTTCGGCGGAGACGGTGGAAAACAGCGTCACCCAGATCATCGAGCAGAAGATGACGGGCTTCGACGACATGCTGTATATCGCCGGCACCAGCGATTCCTCCGGGTCCTCCCGTCTCGAATTGACGTTCAAACCGGGCACCGACCCCGACCTGGCCTGGGCCAAGGTGCAGAACAAACTCCAACTGGCCATGGCGAGCCTGCCGGACGCGGTCCAACGCACGGGCGTCATGGTCAGCAAGTCCACCCGGAATTATCTAATCATTGTGAACCTGATTTCCGAAGATGGAAGCATGGACAGCTTCGATCTGCGGGACTATGCCCAATCCAACCTGGAAAAAGTGCTGGCGCGGGTGCCGGGGGTCGGCGAGGTCACCAATTTCGGTTCGCAGTATGCGATGCGGATTTGGCTGAACCCCGAAAAACTGACCGATTACCGCCTTACCATTGAAGATGTGGTCCTGGCGCTGAAGAGCTACAACGTCGAAGTGTCCGCCGGGCAGTTCGGCGGCGCGCCCGCCGTGGAAGGCCAGCGCCTGAATGCGTCCATTATCGTGCAAAGCCTGCTCAAGACGCCGGAGGAGTTCGCTGATATCCCGCTGCGCACGAATCCGGATGGTTCCATCGTGCGCATCAAGGATGTGGGCCGCGCGGAGTTGGGCACCGAAGCCTATGACATCGAGGGCTATTACAATGGCAAACCGAGCGCCGGGTTGGCCATTCGTCAAGCGCCTGGCGCCAATGCCCTGGAAACCGCCGATGCCGTTAAAAAGAAATTGGAGGACATGAGCCACTACTTCCCGGCGGGCATGAAAGTGACCTATCCCTACGAAACCACCCCGTTTGTCAGAGTGGCCATCAAAGAAGTGGTGAAGACCCTGTTCGAGGCGGTTTTCCTGGTGTTTCTGGTGATGTGGCTGTTCATGGGGAATTTCCGCGCCACCCTCATTCCGACGATTGCGGTGCCGGTGGTCCTTCTGGGCACGTTTGCCGTATTGGGGGCCTTCGGTTTCTCCATCAACATGCTGACCATGTTCGCGATGGTGCTGGCCATCGGGCTGCTCGTGGACGATGCCATTGTGGTGGTGGAAAACGTGGAACGGCTGATGGCGGAGGAAGGCCTGCCGCCCAAGGAAGCCGCCGCCAAATCCATGGACCAGATCACCAGCGCGTTGATTGGCATTGGGCTGGTGCTCGCGGCGGTATTCGGCCCGATGGCGTTTTTCGGCGGCTCGACCGGCGTCATCTACCGCCAGTTTTCCGTGACCATTGCCGCGGCCATGTTACTGTCCGTGCTGGTGGCCCTGATCCTGACGCCCGTGCTGTGCGCGTCCCTGCTCAAGCCGGTGCCCAAGGGCCACGAAGCGGCGGAGGGCGCCGTCTTTTTCCTGCGCCCCTTCTTCATGTGGTTTGACCGCCTCTTTTTCGGGGTAAGGGCTGCGTATGTGAAATTGGTGGGCCGTGCGCTTGCCCGGAAATTGCGTTACCTCCTGATATTCGTCCTGATTGTGGCGGGACTGGGATTCCTGTTTATGCGGATGCCCACCTCCTACCTTCCCGACGAAGACCAGGGGATGCTCATGTCGCAAATAATGCTGCCCACCGGCGCAACCCTGGAACAGACGCAGGCGGTGGGCCAACAGGTCCAACAGTATTTTGCTGAAAATGAAAAGGACTCCGTGGAATCGTGCATGGTGATCTCCGGCATCGGGTTTTCCGGCCGGGCGCAGAACAACGGCCTGGTGTTTGTAAAACTGAAAGACTGGGAACTCCGCACGCGGGCGGACCAGCGGGCCAAAGCGATTGCCGGCCGGGCCATGGGGGCGTTCATGCAAATGCGCAACGCCATGGTCTTCGTCTTTCCGCCGCCCGCCGTCGTCGAATTGGGCAATGCCCAGGGCGTGGATTTTCAATTGCTGGACCGGGGCGGTCTCGGCCATGAAGCCCTGATGAATGCGCGCAATCAACTGCTCGGCATGGCGTCGCAGGACCCCCGGTTGAAGAGCGTGCGGCCCAACGGTATGGAGGATGTGCCGCAGTTCCGGGTGGAGGTGGATTGGGAAAAGGCCGGAGCCCAGGGCCTCTCCATCACGTCCATAAACAATGCCATTTCAGCGTCCTTCGGCGGTTCCTACGTCAATAATTTCATTCAGGGCGGACGGGTCAAGAAGGTGTACATCCAGGCGGACGCCCCGTACCGCATGCTTCCCAAAGACCTTGAGAATATTTACGTGCGCAACAACAGTGGGAAAATGGTGCCATTTTCGTCTTTTGCCACTACCCGGTGGACCTCTGGTTCTCCCCGCCTGGAACGATTCAACGGTTTCGCGTCCATGAACATCTGGGCGGAACCGGCTCCGGGACGGAGTTCCGGCGAGGCCATGCAGGCCATGGAAGAAATTACGGCAAAGCTGCCGCAGGGGATTGGCTGTGATTGGACGGGGCTTTCGTACCAGGAGCGGATGGCCAGTTCGCAAAGCGCGCCCTTGTATGCCTTTTCCGTGCTCGTCATCTTCCTGTGCCTCGCGGCGCTGTACGAAAGCTGGCCCATCCCCATCGCGATCCTGCTGGCCCTGCCGCTGGGGGCCATCGGCGGCGTCATCGCTTCGACGATGCGCGGGCTGCCCAATGACGTCTATTTCCAGATCGGACTGTTGACCACCCTCGGACTGACCACCAAAAACGCCATCCTGATCGTGCAGTTTGCAAAAGCGCGCCTGGAAGAAGGCATGGGATTGATCGAGGCGACGCTGGAAGGCGCGAAACTGCGGTTCCGCCCCATTGTCATGACATCGCTGGCCTTTGGGTTTGGGGTGTTGCCGCTGGCGTTGAGCAAAGGCGCGGGCGCGGGCGCCATGAATGCCATCGGCACTTCCGTGCTGGGCGGAATGATCACCGGCACGGTGCTGGTGGTTGTCTTCGCGCCCCTTTTCTACGTGCTCATCCAAAAGACCTTTGGGAAGAAACGTATGAGCCTGCCGGTAAAAGGGGTTGAGCCAATTCCATCGGGAGACCATGTGTAATGAGTAGAACTATGCTGCTTTCGCTCTTGGCGGTTGTAATCGCCTTTGGGCCGGGCTGCGGCACCCTGGCGCCGAAATATGCCCGGCCGGAGGCCCCGGTTCCGTCGGAATGGCCGGAGGGCGCGGCCCTTCCGAAGACGGAGGAAACCGCAACGGCACCCGAGGCCCAACACCTGAACTGGCGCGAATTCATTACCGACGAAAAACTTCAACAAGTGATTGATCGCGCCCTGGAAAACAACCGGGACCTGCGCATCGCCGCGCTGAATGTCGAACGGGCCCGGGCGCAGCACGGCCTTCAGCGGAGCGAGTTGTTGCCCGTGATCGCGGCGTCCGGAAGCAAAACCAGGCAGAAACAACAGTCGGTCGTGGGCTATATGACCACCGAAGCCGGCAAACCGGCCATGCCCATCGTTGACCGGGTAATCACGGAACGGGACATGGTGAGCATCGGCATCACCTCCTGGGAAATTGATTTCTTCGGCCGTATCCGCAGCCTGAAGCGAGCGGCGTTGCAGCAATACCTGGCTTCCGAACAGGCCCGGCATGCCGCCCGGATTATGCTGGTTTCCCATGTGGCCGGGGCCTATTACGCCTTGGCGGCGGACCGGGAAAATCTCAAACTGGCCGGAACAACCCTCGAAACGCAGGAGGGCATTTACAAACTGGTGAAACGGCGGTTTGAATGCGGCGCGGACGCCGAACTGGCCGTGTTTCAGGCGCAAACGCAAGTGGACGCCGCGCGCGGCGAAGTGGCCCGGTTCACCCGTGCGGTGGCGCAGGACCTCAATGCACTCAATCTTCTGGCGGGCGCTCCGGTGCCGGAGGAACTGTTACCGGCGGACCTGGGAAGCGTCATCCCGCCCAAAGACATTTCCCCCGGAACCTCCTCCCGTGTGCTCCTGAACCGCCCCGATGTGCTTCAGGCGGAACATGTCCTCAAAGCGGCCAACGCCAATATCGGTGCGGCGCGCGCGGCCTTTTTCCCCAGGGTTTTAATCACCGGCGGCGCCGGAACGGTCAGCGCGGAATTGTCGGGCCTGTTTGATCCCGGAACCGGCATGTGGAGTTTCTCGCCGCAGATAGTGGCCCCCATTTTTGACCCCCGGATTTGGTACGCCGCGCGGGTGAGCAAAGTGGACAAGAAACTGGCGCTTGCCCAATACGAGAAGGCGATTCAAACTTCCTTCAAGGAAGCAGCGGATGCCCTGGCGGTGCGCGGAACCGTGGACCAGCAGGTGTCCGCCCAGGAATCCCTGGTCCATGCGGTTTCGGAAACCTATCGCTTGTCCAATACCCGGTATACCCGCGGGATGGACAGCTATTTGAACGTTCTGGATGCGCAACGGTCGCTGTATGCGGCGCAACAGGGGCTGGTCAGTCTGCGCTTGGCAAAACGCGTCAATGCGGTGACGCTGTACGCCGTGCTCGGCGGCGGCTGGGAAGAAACCTCCGCGCCAAAGCACGACAAGGAGAACGTTGCCGCATCCCAGTCCGAAGGATCGTCCGCGCCCTAAGGCGATGGTTTCCACGGGAGGTTTGTTGATCGTAGGTAATGCGGGAGTGTTGGCGACAATAAGGGAAGCATACAATGCCTGGAAGAAAGCCGCTTATGCCGAAAACGGAACCGCCGGTCATGGAAGACCGGATCAATGCGCTGAGAAAAAACCGCGAACGCATCCTGATCCGGATCGTGACCACCATTGCGCGCGCCTGCACCATGTATGCCGCGCGTTCCCCGCGCCCCTTCGGATTGAGCATAAGTCAAATGATCGTCTTGGGGGAACTGTTCAGCCACAACGGATGCCGACAGGAGGACTTGAGGGCGTCTGTCTATCTTGACAAGGGAAACGTGACCCGCGCCCTGCAATGGCTCGAGGAACGGGGATTGGTTAGGCGGGTGCAAGATCCCGTGGACCGGCGTGTGACCCGGGTGTATGTGACGAAAAGGGCCTGTGCCATTGAACAGGCGATGTTCGCGCGCGCCGTGGTGTGGGACGACCGGCTTACCGCGGGCTTTACTCCCAAAGAACATGAAACGTTGATCGATCTCCTGCTGCGGATGGAGGTCAATGCGAAGAACTTGGCCCGAAACAACACACCGGAGGCATAATACGGGTTCCCGCACACTGTGCGGCGATGTCCATTGCCGGGAACACGCGCTTATGGCTTGTTCAACTGCTGCTCGATTTGCCGGATTTGCCGCGCGGCCTGCTGCGCCTCGGGAGAATTCGGCGCCATGGAAATGATGCTTTGATAGGTGCTGATCGCATTTTGATAATCACCGGCGGCGCGGTAGCAATCCCCGAGCTGATCCCGCAGGCCCATGTTGGCGGGCCGTAATTCTATCGCGGCCTGGAATTGCTGTTCCGCGCTGGCATATTGGCCCAGGCGCTGGTAGAGGTTGCCGAGGCTGGTATAGGCCGACACATTGCCCGGCGCGAGCGCAACGGCCTGCTGATATTCGGTGACCGCGCTGTTATTGTTGCCGATTCGCCGGTAATAATCCGCCAGCATCTGATGCGCATCCGCGGAGTCCGGGGCGGTGCGCGCCCACGATTCCAGAAGATTTCCTTCTTCGGCCGTCATGCCCAGTTGCCGGTACACGCCCGCCGCCATCGGATACGTTGATATGCGGTCTCCGCCCAAGGTTTGAAACTGGGTAAGCTCCTGCAGGGCCGAGGCGGTGTCGCCCAACGTCAAATACGCCTGCGACATCAGATAATGCGGCAGCGCATCCTTGGGCATGTTCGCCATCCAGTCTTTATACACCTGCATCTCCTCCGCCGTCTGCCCGAGTTGATTGTACATCTGCGCCAGCATCTGATAGGCCTGCTTGTTCGTCGGATCACTCTCCACGCTGTCCTTCAACATCTCCAGGGCCGCGTCATACTCGCCATTCGTCTGGGCCTGCCGCGCCTCCCGCATAAGCTGTTTGGAGGTCCGCATGTCCTCGATACTCACCACCGCCCCGCCGCCGGCGCCTTGCCGCGCGCGGTCCTTCTTTTTCTTTTTGTGCTGGGCATTCTTGGCGGCATCCGCGTCTTGCGTTTCCCCCTCGTTGACGGAAGCTTTCCCGGCGGCGCCCGCACCTTCCCCCTCCGTCTTGTCCCCAGGTTCCTGCATCAACGCCTGGATGGCGTCGCCCACCAGCCGGCTCATAAGTTCGTTCTCCGCTTGTGAGGAAGAATCCTCCTTATCATTTTCGTGGCGCGCTGTATTATTCCGTGCCGCCTGACGGGCCGCCTCCGGCTGCTTGATTGTTTCGAGTGTTTGCTGCCGGGCTTTTATCCCCGCCTGCATTCGAAACAGCATCAAGAAGGCGGCCGCGGACAGCAGAATCAACAACACCGCCCCGCCAACTATCACGGCCTTGCGCATGGCTCTACTCCCTTTTCTGCCGGAAGACACCGCATTCCTCCGGCCTCGGAATTACCGGTTCGTCTCTATAACCTTAAACGCGGAAACAGGTTCCCGCGATGACGGTTCACTTCGGTATGGCAAGCGGCCCCATGACCGGCAGGGCCATGTTTGCTTCATCCACCACGTTGCAGTAGGGATTGAATCCACGCCCATACCACAAATAGGGTGTTTTGGGGAATTCCTGCACCCACAGGATAATCGTGGCCGGATCGTCCGGGGCGGGTTCCATGTTAAAGATGCAGGGAATGTCCGGGCCGTCCGCGCCCTCACTGATGCTGAAGCCCGCCATGCGGCCCGCCGCCTGCAATCCGCCGTTCACTTGGCTGAACGTCACCCGCAATTGCTGCCCATAGGGCGTCGAGACCGCCGTCATCTTCTCGAAACGCGGCCCGCGCAGGGTTTTCCCGCCGAAGAGATCGTGTTCGGCCAGATTGGCCAGACGATACCCCAGTGTTTTCAGGCTGGGCGTTCCGGCATGAATAAGATCGTTCAGGGAGAGATCAATGGCGGCCACCATTCCGCCAGGCGCCAAGTCCGTCTCCAAGGCCAGCTCATCCGTTTGAATGGCGTTCCACAAAGCCGCCTTGTCATTGTTGATTACAAACCGCCCGATTTGAACATAATAAAAGGGCAGGTCCGGCACGCCGAAATCCCTGCGTATCGCCGCCACCAATTGTTTCATCTTTTCCCGGTAGACCGGCTGCGCCTCCGGATTCGCATCGGAACACCCCTGGTACCAAAGCACGCCGCGCGCCTTGCCGCCCGCCGCCGCGAACTGTTTGCACATCGATCCATACAACGACGCGCCGCCCTGGTCTTTCAAGGCGGGGTCCCATTGCGCCATCGAGGTGCCGCCGTGCGCCGAGGCTATCAGCCCCACCGGCCGGCCCGTGCGCCGCACCATTTCCTTGGCGAAGGGCAGGCCCAGGCCCGCGCCTTTCGGTCCGTCCCGCCAAGCCGCAATCGCCTTCTGCCGGTCTTCGGGCGTTTTGAAATCCCCATGGACCACGTCGGGGGATTCCGCGAGGGTATGCAACGGCTCTTCCGCAAGCCGCCATTCGTAATTCATGGCGAAGGTGTGCACCTGCGGGGAAGGCGCTTCCACATTCACCCGGTTGCCCACGCCCTGCATGTTCGACTGCCCCGCCATCACCCAGATATCGCCCGCCAGCACTTCCGGAATGGCGGTTTCTTCCAATGGTTTTCCCGAATCATCCAACAGGCGCACATCCACGCGGTACGGCCCGCCCGCCGGAATCCCGGTCACTGTGGCCTGCCAGGCGCCGCCGGGCACCTTGCCCAGATCGGTCCATCCGGTAATTTCCTTCTGCACCCCCATCACCCGTGCCTGAAGCATCCCTGCCGCGGCCGACACGCCGCTCAGCGCGGCCTCGGCTTTGCCGTCCGCATTGCATTGAAGCACTTGATGCGCCACCAGCCCGGTTTGAACCGACAGGGCATGCGCCCCGTTTCCCATGCCCAGCGCCATCATCACTACCGCAACAATCGTCCATTTTACCCGCGCGTGCATACGCTCAGCTCCTTATGCGTTGTATCACCACTCCGAGCATTCGTGCAGAATGTCGAGGATTTCCATTACTGCGTTGTCCAAGCCAATAAACAACGCCCGCGCCATGATGTCATGACCGATGTTTACCTCCCGCAACCCCGGAAGCATCGCCACCGGGGCCAGATTGCGCACCGTAAGCCCGTGCCCCGCGTGCAGTCCCAACGCCGTCTTCGCCACACGCGCCCCGCCCTTCCGCAGCCGGTCCAATTCCCGTTCCACCTCTTCTCCCACGGCATTGGCATAGGCTCCCGTATGAAACTCGACAAAATCCGCCCCGGTCTCCGCGCTGGCGTCCACCTGGTCGTTTTCCGGATCAATGAACATGCTCACCAGGATGCCGCGATCATGCATGCCCCGCACCACTTCCTTCAGCCGCCCCCGCTGCGCC
>CAYXPO010000021.1:0-702 GCA_964466925.1 uncultured Nitrospirales bacterium | reverse complement strand
CCGTGGTCACTTCCTGCCGATGCTCCGGCACCAGGCACACCGTGTGCGGGCAAATCCGGTGGGCGATGGCGATAATCTCCTCCGATGCGCCCATTTCCAGATTCATTCGCACCTGCAAGACCTGTTTCAGTGATTCGACATCATGGTCCTGAATATGCCGCCGGTCCTGGCGCAGGTGCACCGTGATCTGGTGCGCGCCCGCCAACTCGCAGATTTTCGCCGCCGCGATAACATCGGGAACCTTCCCCTTGCGTGCTTCCCGCAACGTGGCCACATGGTCAATATTCACGCCCAATTCAATCATGGTCTTCATCCTTCCAATAAGTTGTCCGGCCGTGCGCAACCCACGAAACAAGCCGCCATGAGTTTACCCTTTTGAGCCTTCCGGGGCAAACAGGCCTGGTTTGGGGAGAAACGGCATGGAGGCGTTTGCGAAATCACCCTTTTCCCTTTTAAGTGAGGCGCAAAAGGGCTGGAACACGAAGTGTTCGTGGGGGAAAGGGATATTTCGCGATGGCCTGCATTGCATCCGTTTGGGAAGTCTGATATTCTCCCGGTGCAACCTTGGACATGGAAAAGCGGCGGTGGTTTTCATATGAAATTGACAACGCGCAGTGAATACGCCCTACTGGCCCTGATTTGTCTTGCGAAGCACAAACCGCAGGAGTATATCAGCGGGGAAATCATTGCCCAGGAACAGGG
>CAYXPO010000020.1:6404-19926 GCA_964466925.1 uncultured Nitrospirales bacterium | reverse complement strand
CATAACCTGACCGCCATAGGCGCCACGGTGTATTTTTCCGCCAGCAATGAAGCCAACGGGTGCGAACTATGGAAGAGCGATGGCACGGAGGCGGGGACGGTGCTGGTCAGTGATATCCGCCCGGGGGAGGAAAGTTCCGATCCGCAATATCTGGTGAATGTGAACGGAACACTTTTCTTTGCGGCGAACGATGGCACAAATGGCTATGAATTGTGGAAGAGCGATGGCACGGAGGCGGGGACGGTGCTGGTGAAAGACATTGTGAGCGGCGCGGGCGATTCCTCTCCCAAGTATTTGACCGGGTCGAACGGGAAAGTGTTTTTTTCGGCCTGGACCGCGGCCAATGGCACGGAGCTTTGGGTCAGTGACGGCACCTCGGCGGGCACCCTTATTCAAGAGATTTATGCCGGCACGGGCAGTTCTTCCCCCGCCAATCTGGTGGATGTGAATGGAATGCTGTTTTGCCAGGCCGCCGATGCCGCCGGCGGGGCGGAATTGTGGAAGTGTGATGGCGTCACGGTGAAGACCCAGGTAAAGGACATCTACAGCGGCACCACGGGTTCCTCGCCGGCCAACTTGGTCAATGTCAATGGCACTCTTTTCTTTAGCGCCAACACCAGCGCCTCCGGAACGGAGTTGTGGAGAAGCGACGGCACGAACGCGGGCACCACCCAAGTGCTGGACATCAATTCCGGGGCCGCCAATGCCGCTCCCGCCAATCTGACAAATGTGAATGGCGTCTTATACTTCAGCGCCAATGACGGCGTGGCGGGCGCGGAGTTATGGAAAAGCGATGGCACGGCGGGGGGAACGGCGCTGGTAAAAGACATTTACGCAGGAGCCACCGGCTCCAGCCTTGCCGCTTTCACCAACGTGAACGGGGTGCTCTTCTTTACGGCGAACGATGGAATCAATGGCATTGAATTGTGGAAAACGGATACCACGGCGGGCGCCGTAATGGTCAAAGACATTTATGCCACGGTGTCCACAACGTACTACCCTTCAAACCTGACCGAAGTGAATAACCAGCTGTTTTTTACCGCGTATGAGGGGACGAACGGCTATGAACTGTGGAAGAGTGACGGGACTTCGGCGAATACGGTAATGGTTCTCAACATCCGCGCGGGTTCGGGCAATTCCTCCCCCTCCAATCTGAAAAATGTCAATGGAACCCTGTATTTCCAGGCCAATGATGGAATAGACGGCAACGAACTGTGGAAAAGCGACGGCACGTCAACAAACACCGTTAAGGTGAAAAACATCGAAACCCGGATGGGGGGAACGGATTCTTCAAGCCCCGCCTATCAGGCCGTTATGGATGGGGTTCTGTATTTCAGGGCCAACGATGGAACCACGGGCAATGAGCTCTGGAAAAGCGACGGCACGGCAGAGGGCACAAAAGCCGTCAAGGACATTTGGCCCGGCGGCAGCAGTTCAAGCCCCGCCAATTTGACCAACGTGAACGGCACCCTCTATTTTCAGGCGGAGGATGGCGTTAACGACATCCAATTGTGGAAAAGTGACGGCACCGGGCCGGGCACGGTCATGGTGAAAAAAATCAACACCGCGGGCGACGCCTCGCCCACCAATCTCACCAACGTGAATGGCGCGCTGTTTTTTAGCGCCATTGATGCCGCCAATGGAAGAGAGCTGTGGATCAGCGACGGCACGGAAGCAGGCACCTTCATGGTGAAAGACATTAACGCCACCGCCGCCGGCGCGGCTTCATCCCCCGCGAATCTCACGGTTTTTAATGGAAAGTTGTTTTTTTCCGCCACGGATGGAATCAACGGGGTGGAACTTTGGATGAGTGATGGCACCAGCGATGGCACCGTCATGGTGAAAAACATCCACCCCACCGGCAATTCTTCTCCGGCCTATCTCACCGTGATGAACGGCGTCTTATACTTCCAGGCAACCGAACCGGCCGCGGGCACGGAATTATGGAAAAGCGACGGAACCGAAGCGGGGACCACGTGTGTGGATATCCGGTCCGGCACGGCTTCTTCCTCCGCCGCTTATCTTACCGTGATGAATAACAAGCTGTATTTTCAGGCCAATAACGGCACCTCCGGGGCGGAACTCTGGAGTTACGATGGAAGCACCCTCGTTCAGGTGGCGGACATTCGCGCCGGAAGCGGTAGTTCTACGCCGGCGTCTCTCACCGTGATGAACGGAATGTTGTATTTTCAGGCCAATAACGGCGTCACCGGGGTGGAACTCTGGAAAAGCGACGGGCTTCCCTCCGGTTCCACCGTATTGGTCAAAGACATCTGCCTGGGGGCGAACAGCGCCAGTCCCGCCGCGTTCTGCGCGGTGAATGGAACGCTGTTTTTCACCGCCACGGATGGAATGAGCGGCACGGAATTGTGGAAAAGCGATGGCACCGCCGCCGGAACCGCCCTCACGAAAGAAATCTACACGGGGGCCGGCAGCCCAAGTATCGGCTATATGACGAATTTCAACAACGCCCTGTTCTTCACCGCCACGGACCTTGTCTATGGAACGGAGTTGTGGGTCAGCGACGGGAGTTCCGCGGGAACAACCCTGGTAAAGGACATCAACGCAAATCCAACCATGAGCACGTCCGGCATTACCTTGCCGAAAGTGGCGAACGGCATGATGTTTTTCCAGGCCAATGATGGTGCAACGGGCGCGGAACTTTGGAGAACCGATGGCACGCCCGGCGGCACGATGCTTCTCAAGGACATCTATCCCGGCCTCACCAGTTCCACCCCCGATCAGATGGGTGTTCTGAACGGTGTCGTATATTTCCGGGCGAGCGATGCGGCGAATGGCCAGGAATTGTGGCGCAGCGACGGAACCCCCGGCGGCACGGTGCTGGTCAAAAACATCCGCGCGGGCGCAAGCTCTTCGAGTCCCATGTACATGACGGGAATGAACGGAATGCTGTATTTCCGCGCCAACGAAGGGACGGGCGGGAATGAACTTTGGGTGAGCACCGGTGAAGTGGGGAACGCCACCCGGCTTAAGGATATTAACCCGGGGGCGAATGCTTCCAACCCCGCCTACCTGGCCAACATCAATGGAACGCTGTATTTTCAAGCCAATGACGGCACAAATGGCTTGGAATTGTGGAAGAGCGACGGAACCGCCTTGGGCACGGTGATGGTCGCAAACATCAATCCGGGGTCGGCAAGTTCTTCGCCCAACAATTTTACGGAAGCCGGCGGGCTGGTCTATTTCACCGCCACCGACGGTGTGAATGGCATCGAATTGTGGAAGAGCGACGGAACCGCCTTGGGCACGGTGATGGCAAAAGACATCAATGAGGCGGCCGGGGCCGCTTCCTCGCCCGCGAATCTGACCAATGTCAATGGCGTGCTGTTCTTTACCGCCACCGATGGAATAAACGGGGTCGAATTATGGAAAAGCGACCCGGTCACAGGAGTCACGGAACTGGTAAAGGATATCAACACGGCGGCCGGGGCCGCTTCCTCGCCCGCCACGCTGACCAACGTGAACGGCATCTTGTATTTCCGGGCCAATGACGGAATCCACGGAAACGAACTCTGGAGAAGCGACGGCACCGACGCGGGCACGGAGATGGTGGCGGACCTCTATCCGGGGAATGTGGGCGGCAACCCCACCAATTTATGCGCGGCGAATGGCGTATTGTATTTCAACGCCAACGATGGAATGACCGGATTCGATTTGTGGATGTCCCGGGGAACATCGGCCACGACCGTCCCGGCGGGGGACATCAACCCGGGCGCGGGATGCTCGAATCCCACCGGACTCACCGCCTTGGGATGCCAGATTCTGTTCACCGCCACGGATGGATCGGGCACAGGAAATGAATTGTGGGCGATAGACGTGCCGCCGGACCCCATCATCGTAAATCCCAGCCCGGTGGACGCGGGGGGCGGCCCTGCCGCCATTAACGCTTCCACGTTGGCGCCCGGCGCCACAGGCCCATGCGAAATCGCTTCCGCGGAGGCGCGCCGCTTGCCCGAGGGTGTCTTTGGCCCATCGGTGACCTTCAGTTGCACGGACATTGGCGCCCCAGTGGAGGTGGAAGTTTTAGCCACGGGCGCCACAGGCCAGAGTACGGTGAAAACCGTGCCGGTAACGGTGGTGGATGCCACCGTGCCCAGCCTCGTCACCTTGAATCCCGGCCCGGTGAATGTGGGCGGCGGCTCCGCCACCATCGCGAAAACCGCCTTTGTGGACAGTGTCACGGATTCCTGCGATGCCACGGTGGACCTTGCGGTGCGCCGCCTGCCTGATGGAACCTTTGGCGAGGATGTGAGTTTTGACTGCGCAGACGCCAATACCACCGTGGACGTGGAAGTGCGGGCCGTGGACGACTACAGCAACACCACGCTCGAAACCGTTCCGGTGGCCGTTGTGGATGCCACCGCGCCCAGCCTCGCCACCCAAAATCCCGGCCCGGTGAATGTGGGTAACGGCCCCGCCACCATCGCGAAGGCCGCCTTTGTTGACAGTGTTTCGGACTCCTGCGATGCCACGGCGGATATCGCGGTGCGCCGCCTGCCCGATGGAACCTTTGGCGAGGATGTGAGTTTTGACTGCGCAGACGCCAATACCACCGTGGACGTGGAAGTGCGGGCCGTGGACGACTACAGCAACACCACGCTCGAAACCGTTCCGGTGGCCGTTGTGGATGCCACCGCGCCCAGCCTCGCCACCCAAAATCCCGGCCCGGTGAATGTGGGTAACGGCCCCGCCACCATCGCGAAGGCCGCCTTTGTTGACAGTGTCACGGACTTCTGCGATGCCACGGTGGATATCGCAGTGCGCCGCCTGCCCGATGGCTCCTTTGGCGAGGACGTGAGTTTTGACTGCACGGACGCCGGCGCCAACGTGGACGTGGAAGTAAGCGCGGTGGACGACTACAGCAACACCACCCTCGATATCGTTCAGGTGGCCGTGGTGGATACCACCGCGCCCAGCTTGACCACTCTGGATCCCGACCCGGTCAATGTGGGATACGGGTCCGCCACATTGACGAAAGACGACCTCGTGCAAAGCGCCACCGACACCTGCGATGCCGCGGTGGTTATCACCCTGCGCCGCCTGCCCGATGGCGTCTTTGACGACAAGGTGCGTTTTGACTGTGCGGATGCCGAAACCACCGTGGACGTGGAAGTGCAGGCCGTGGATGCGTTTGCCAATGCCACGCTCGAGACGGTTCAAGTGTACGTGGAGGATTTCAATGCGCCCATTCTGATCACAAAGAATCCCGGGGCAGTCAATGTGGGGAATGGTCCTGCAACCGTGCCAACGGCTTCCTTTGTGCAGAGCGTCATGGACTATTGCGATGACACGGTGGACACCGCAGTGCGCCGTCTGCCCGACGGAACCTACGGTGATGAAGTGGTCTTCAGTTGTGCGGATGCCGGGACCACCGTGGGTGTCCAGGTTCGGGCCTTGGACGAGTATGGCAACACCGCCCACTGGACTGTTCAGGTGTCCGTGGTGGACACCGTGGCGCCCAGTCTCACCACGCAGAATCCCGGCCCCGTGAATGCCGGGAGCGGCTCCGCCACCATTCTGGCGCCGGCCTTTGTGGAGAGCGCCACGGACACGTGCGATACTCCCGTTACCGTGACGGTGCGCCGCCTGCCCGAGGGTTCCTTCGCGGGGAGTGTCAGTTTTACCTGCGCGGACGTGGGCGCCACCGTGGACGTGGAGGTAAGGGCCGCGGACGGCTTCAACAACGCCGTCGTTCAAACGGTCCAAGCCGCCGTGGTGGATTCCACCGCGCCGGTCCTGACCACCAAGAATCCGGGGCCCATCAACATCGGCGCGAACGATGTGATGTTATCCGCGGAGGATTTTCTGGCGGCCATCCAGGAACCTTGCGGCGTGGCTTCGAAAGAGCTTCGCCGCGCCGGCGGAACCTACGGCGCAAGTCTGACCTTTACCTGCGCGGATGCGGGCGGCACCGTTTCCATCGAACTCCTGGTCACGGATGATTCCGGAAATACCGCCACCGGCACCGTGCCGCTTTCCGTGGTGGATGCCGCAGGGCCGGAAATCACACGCTTGGGCGATGCAACGGTTATCCACGAATGCAGCACGCCCTATCACGATTTGGGCGCCACCGCTACCGACCGCTGCGAAGGCAACCTGACCGGTCAAATCATCTCGGCGGTGCCCGTGAATGAAACCACCCCGCCGGGAACGTACACCGTCCGGTACAATGTCTCGGACAATGCGGGCAATCCCGCCGTGGAGGTCACGCGGACGGTGACCGTGGTGGACACCCAGCGGCCCGCCATCACCTTGCTGGGCACGCCCACGCTGATTATTGACCGCAGAAGCGTATTTGTGGACCCCGGCGCCACGGCTTTCGACACCTGTGAGGGGAACCTGACCAGCCGTATCGTGGTGGGCGGAGATACTGTGAACACTTCCCGCGAAGCGGACTATACCCTTACCTACAACGTGTCGGATGCGTCCGGCAATCCCGCGCCGCAGTTGACCCGGGTGGTTACGGTGGTGGGCGTGGGAGGACCTCCTGTGATTCTCGTGCAACCCCAGAGTGTCTCCGTGCTGTACCAACAGAACGCCACCTTCTCGGTCTTGCCCAACTACGACTGGACGCTTTCGTACCGTTGGTACAAGAATGGCTTCCCCCTGAACGACTCCACGGACATTTCCGGGGCCACGGACCGCATCTTGACGGTGTTGGGCGCGGAAAACAGTGATGAAGGCGCCTACACCTGTGTGCTGACCAACGCGGACGGTTCCAGCACCTCCAATGCCGCCTACCTCCGGGTGCAGGACCCCGCCATTACCGTCCAGCCGGCCAACACCGCGGTAAGCCTGGGGGAACCGGCCACCTTCTCGATAGCGGCCATGGGCACCGCCCCCCTTGCCTATCAATGGTACAAGGCGGGGGCGCCCGAAACGCTCCTCGTTGACACGGCGGGCAAGATATCCGGCGCAACGACCAATATGCTAACCATTCAAAACGCGCGAAAGACCGACCAAGGCCTGTACTTCTGCATCGTGACCGGGGTGGACGGAATGGTATGGTCTTCTTCCGCGCGGCTCTATGCCGGAGACCCCGCCATCGAGATTCAACCTCAGTCACAAACCTCGGTCCTGGGCGCCACCGTTGTCTTTGAAGTCACCGCGCGTGGCACATGGCCCATTTACTACCAGTGGATGAAAAATGGCGCCGCCCTGACGAATAATGAACACCTCAGCGGCGCACTCACCCGGACGTTGACTATCACTAACATCACCGGGGACGATGCCGCCGAGTATTCGGTGGTGGTCAGCGGCGTCACTTCGGTGATCTCCGCCACGGCCACCTTGTCACTGGGCGCGCCTCCGGTCATCGGCAGTGTCATCACAACCCCCTTGAGCGGCAAGGTCCACATCGGTGGATATGCCGCCTTTGCGGTAATAACCACCGGCGGCGATCAGCCGTTCACCTATCAATGGTACAAGGGCGGCCAACCGCTGACGAACGATGCCCGGATTAACGGGGCGAACACCCCCATCCTTTCCATTGCGGAGGTGGAACCGGCGGATGCCGCCTACTACACCGTCCAGGTATCCAACAGCGCCGGGGCGGACACGTCCGATCCCGCCCGGTTGTCGGTGGGGCTGCAATTCGCAAAAGACCTGTCCGATATTACCGTCGTCAGTGGCCGGCCGGTGGACTGGCCGGTCGAAATCACGGGCGCCATCGGCAACATATCCTTCCAATGGTATAAAGTGGATAAAGAGACCAAGGCGCTTGTGCAGGTGTATGAGGGCGGCCCGGTTTCCGGCTCCGCCACCAAGTGCCTGCACTTTATTCCCGTGGCGCCGGAGCACGCCGGGGACTACCAGGTCGAAGTTTCCGATGATTTCGATACTGTGCTCTCCGATAAAGGAACCCTGAGCGTGGTGGACGGGGTTCCCCTGCTCGGCATGGCCGGTTTGGCGGTCTTGGGCGGCATGCTCGCGGCCCTGGGCGCGCAAAAGGCCCGCCGCCGCCGGGACGAATAACTCCTAACCGGCTTCGCGGGTTTGCGTGCAACGCACCACGGCGCTATACTTCCCCGTGGCGCCGGACCGGCGTTATTCATTCCCATTCCGCTGTGGCCCAAGCCGCTGGGGAAATAGCCGTATCACTGGCCAGACGGTTTCCTGGCAGAGTATTCCAAGCACGTGTGCCGTGTTCATGAAAGGAAGTTTCGATGAAAAAGAAGATTGAAGGCATTATTTCCGCGATGGTTACCCCGTTCACCAAGAACGGCGAATATGTGGATTTTGACAAGGTGGGGCTGCTGGCCGAACGGCTTGTCAAAGGCGGGGTGCACGGGCTGTATCCCTGCGGCACCACGGGCGAAGGTTTGCTCATGACAGTGGACGAACGCAAGGAGGTGCTCGAGGAAGTGGTGCGCGCCGTGGGCAAGAAGGCGCTGGTGATTGCGCAGACGGGCGGCGGGGACCTGGCCACCACCATTGAACTCACCCGGCACGCCCAGGAATGCGGCGCGCACGGCGCCGGGATTGTCACGCCGGGGTTCTATTTTTACGATGACGCCTCGCTCGGCGCGTATTACCGGGCCGTGGCGAAAGCGGTGAAGGGGTTCCCGATTATCCTGTACAACATTCCGAGTTGCGCGCGGAACAGCCTGAGCGCGGAACTGATCCTGGAACTGGCGGAATCCGTCGAGAACATCGCGGGCCTGAAGGACTCTTCCGGAAGCATGCCGCTGCTGACCCGCCTTTTGGGCAACGCGCCGAAAGGCTTCGCGGTTGTCAACGGCGCGGATGAATACGGCTTTCAGGCGATGGTGGCGGGGGCGGCCGGGGCGGTGTCCGGCACCTCGAACGTCTGGCACGAGATTTATCTCTCCGTGTACAACAACGTGAAAAAGGGCAACCTTGCCCAGGCGTGGAAAGATCAGGTGAAGCTCGAGAAGCTCTGCCGGACGCTCCGGTATGGCCGCAATATCGCCATCTTCAAGGAAGGGCTGCGGCTGCGTGGCTTCGACGCCGGATACGTGCGCCCGCCGCAACGGGAATTGACTGCGCCGGAAAAACGCGAACTGGCCAAAGCCCTCGAATCCCTCGGCGTGCTTTAAAACGCGTCTTGTATTGACACGCGCCTTTCAATGCGAAGGAACGAAAGACACATCCAAAGAATATTGACCACGAAAGACACGAAATGAACGAAAAGGAGATTCTATTCAGAGAGGAAAGCTATGCGATTATAGGCGCATGTTTCGAGGTCTACAAGGAAAAGGGGTGTGGTTTTCATGAGGCAATCTATGAAGAGTGTTTTACAATTGAACTTGGGGAACGAAGCATTCCGTTTGTTGAGCAGGCGGAATTACTCATGGATTATAAGGGACATCCGTTAAAACAACGATTCATAGTGGATTATTTATGTTATGGGAAAATCATTGTCGAACTTAAGGCGGTCTCTGAACTCAATGATCGTCATCGTGCCCAAGTACACAGCTATTTAAAAGCAGCGAATCTTCGCTTGGGATTGCTGGTCAATTTTGGTCATTACCCAGGTTTAGAATACGAGCGGATTGTTCGATGTGTTGTTTTCGTGTGTTTCGTGTATTTCGTGGTAAAAAACTACACGATTATCAACCACGAAAGACACGAAAGGAACGCAAAAATGTCCCGGAATTTTCAGCACATATAGTGGCGGCTAATGTTTTTCCCCATTGGGTGTAACATGAAAAAAATTCTAAGTAAATGGCCCTCGGCGCAGTCGCCGTTTTTGTTAATGGTGTTCCTTTTGGCGGGGTTTCACGCAGACGCCGGAACATGCATTATCGAGTCCGCCCGGGAAATTCCCCTGATGGACCAGGCGGATGTGGTCATCGCCGGCGGGACCACGGGCGCGGTGCAGGCCGCGCTGGCGGCGCGTCAGGCGGGCGCAAGCGTATTCCTGGTGACGCCGTACCCTTATCTGGGCGAGGATATGTGCGCCACGGGCCGGCTCTGGCTGGAACCGGGCGAACACCCCGCCACACCGCTGGCAAAAGCGGTCTATGCGCCGCCGCCGGCATTGGTGAGTCCCGGCGAAACCATTCCCTTCCACTATCAGGCCGATGCACCGTCTGTTGATCCGCACAAGGACGCCGAACCTCCCAAAATGCTGTGTGACGGGCGCTGGGACGACGCCGCCACGGAAAGCGTGCAATTTGACGGTGATGTGACGGTGGTGCTCGATCTGGGTGCGGAACATGCCGTGGGCAAGGTGTATTTAATCGTATTTCAACGGGATGCCGCCATTGAAACCGCCCGCGCGGTGTTCAGCGCCAGTTTGGATAAAGAACAGTGGTCCGAACCCGTAACCGTTGTCCGGCCCGCCGACAGTCCCGGTGCGGTGCGCGACATGCCGATCCCGCTGACAGCGGCGCTGTCCACCACCGCGCGGTACATCAAAGTGAAGGCGGAAAAGGCGGCGGGCGTGCCCCGGCAATTACTGGGCGAGATTCTGGTGGAAGCGCCGGAAAAAGCCCCGCAGGCTTCGACGGAACCGAAGGCCCCCATTCCGCCAACACCCATGCAGGTGAAGCGTGTGTTGGAAAATGCGTTGCTCGATGCCGGGGTGCAATTCCTATATGGATGCTATGTCACGGACGTGCTGCGGGAGGAACAGGGTCCGCTGGCGGGGCTTGTGGTGGCGAACCGGGCGGGCCGCCAAGCCATTGGCGCGAAAATCATTTTGGATGCCACCCCGCGCGCCACCGTGGCGCGCATCGCCGGCGCGGAATGCACGGACTATGCGCCCGGGAAGCAGGTTTTTTCGCGGATCGTGGTGGGCGGCGCGCCGCATCCGGGCGAGGGAATCAACGTGGAACCGTTGCCGTCTCAAGTTCAATTAAACAGGGAAATGGCTTCTCTCGACTCGTTCAAAACAGCCTTTGAATATACCTTGACGCTCTTCATGCCGGATGCCTCCTTTGCCGCGTTCGCGCATGCGGAGCAAGCGGCCCGCGACCACACCTGGGATCCCGGCCAGTTGCTTGCTTTCGAAGACCTGTATCAGCTTCCGCCCGACTGCGTGCGCGGCCGCGCACATGTGGATGCGCTGGATGCCCTCCAAAATCTGCCGCTGGCGGCGCTTCAACCCCTGAAAGAAGACCGCCTGTATGTGCTGGGCGCATCGGGTGACGTGGCGCGCGAAGTGGCCGCAAAAGTGGCGCGCCCCATCGTCCTGATGGACCTTGGGGAGCGTCTTGGCCGCCGCGCGGCGGAAGACGCCCGGAAGATATTGCCCGCGGCATGCACGGTAAGCGGCGGGGAAGGGTCCGGCGCCCTTTCCGGCGAGGTGTGCGAACCCCTGCTGGGTGAGCGATCCTTCAGCACCAGTGCCGCCACCGTTCCTTCCCCGGCGCGCACTTTGCCCGTCTGGGGGGAATACGATGTGGTGGTGGTGGGCGGCGGCACCGGCGGAGCGCCGGCCGGCATTTCCGCCGCGCGTCAGGGCGCGCGCACCCTTGTGCTTGAATACCAGCATGGTTTGGGCGGCGTCAGCACACTGGGGCTGATTGGCCGGTATTATCATGGCTATCGCGGCGGCTTTACCAGGGAAATTGATCGCGGCACGAATGCCCTGGACCCGGATGCCCCGGCGCAGGAAGGCTCCTGGAATGTCGAATGCCGGATGGAATGGTACCGGCGCGAATTGGGGAAGGCCGGGGCGGACCTGTGGTTTGGCGTGATAGGCTGCGGCGCGGTGGTGGAGAATCAGCAGGTGAAGGGCGTGGTGGTGGCGACGCCGCTGGGCCGGGGCGTGGTGCTGGCGAAGACCGTGATAGACGCCACCGGCAATGCGGACGTGGCGGCGGCGGCGGGCGCGGAGACCATGAACACCGATGCCAGCGATCTTGCGGTGCAGGGCACTGGAATGCCGCCGCGCCAGCCGGGCGCCAATTACACCAACACGGACTACACCCTCACCGATGATTCCGACATGCGGGATGTATGGCGCACGTTGATTGCGGGCAGGACCAAATATCATGATGCCTATGACCTCGCCGGTTTTGTGGATTCCCGGGAACGCCGCCGCATCGTGGGCGATTTCGTGGTCTCTCCGCTGGATATCTGGAACGACCGGACGTATCCCGACGCCAT
Source organism: uncultured Nitrospirales bacterium (assembly GCA_964466925.1). Taxonomy (GTDB): domain Bacteria; phylum Hydrogenedentota; class Hydrogenedentia; order Hydrogenedentales; family CAILVY01; genus CAILVY01. Next base: position 7,827 of record CAYXPO010000020.1, on the reverse strand, counting down.
CGGCATTTCGCAAAGCGATTTCGACACCCACGGTTACACACTCCACCCAATGTTTCTGCTCACCCCGCCCCACCGCAAGAGTGTGCGGGCCTACACCCCGTACCGTTCACTGTTGCCCCGCGGATTGGAGGGGCTTCTTGTAATCGGCTTGGGCGTCAGCGCCCACCGGGACGCCATGCCCATCCTGCGGATGCAGCCCGACATTCAGAATCAGGGATATGCCGCGGGTGTGGCCGCCGCCATGGCCGCCGAAAAAGGCGGCGTGACGCGTGCCATTGATCTTAAAGCGCTGCAACGCCATCTGGTGGAAAAGGAGTGCCTGCCGCAAAATGCGCTCACCGATGCTGATTCCTATCCCGCCACCGGGGAACGTGTGGATGCCGCCGTGCGGCGCGCCGCGAATGACTATGAAGACGTGGCCCTGCTGCTTGCCAATTTTGAAACAGCGCGCCCGCTGTTGAAGAAGGCCTTTGCCGAGGCGGCATCGGACAAGGCGCGCCTGATCTACGCGCACATCCTGGCCATAGCGGGCGAAGACGACGGGGCCGGAGTGCTGGCCGCCGCCGTGGAGGCGCTCCCCTGGGATGAAGGCTGGAAATACACCGGCAGCGGCCAATACGGCCCCAGTTACAGCACGATGGATTCCTATCTCATCGCCTTGGCGAACACCCGCGCCGGCGGCGCCCTGCCCGCGCTCCTGAACAAGATCAACGCCTTGGACGCGGACCGGGAATTCTCGCATTACCGTTCCATCGCGCTGGCCTGCGAAACGCTGGGGAAAAAGGAATTGGCCCCGGCCCTTGCCGCCTTGCTGAACAAACCCGGCATGCAGGGGTTTGCCTGTAAAGACATTGCCGCCGTCAAACAGGCGGCGGCGCAAAGCAATCCGAATCTGGAGCGCGACCGTTCCCTGCGCGAACTCTTCCTCGCGCGGGCCCTCTACCGCTGCGGCGACCATGAAGGATTGGGAAAACGCATTCTCGAAGACTATGCCCGGGACCTTCGCGGCCACCTCGCACGCCACGCGCGGCTGATCCTGGAAGGCAAATAAGTTATTTTCGGCGCTTCTTCTCTTCCTTTTTAACTTTGTCCCATGCGGCTACCGCGTCTTCGGGCGTCATCGCGCGGTTTTCGCTAAACACATGCCCATGCCGCCGGATCATTTTCTCATGGGTCTGTTGCAAAGCCCCCTCCCAGGAAAAGCGCCCCTCCTCTTCCAAGGCCGCCGCCGATGCCAGCAAGGTAAACAAACAATCGCCGAACTCCTCCTGGATATGTTCGGTATCCCCCCCGGCAATGGCCTCGATATATTCCTCTATTTCATCTTTCACAAAAACGGCAAACTCCCGCGAGGTGCGTTCACGGTCCCACGGGCACCCTTCCGGAGACCGCAAATAGCGGGCAAGTTCCGACAGGGCTTCAA
>CAYXPO010000020.1:0-6394 GCA_964466925.1 uncultured Nitrospirales bacterium | reverse complement strand
GGGTATAATTGCATGTTCTTTTCCCTTATTTCGGGGTTCTTCCAGGCCATTTCGCAGTTTGCACAGTCAAGTTTTTTCTTTGTTTGCCGATAATACCTTAAGAAGTGACGTTCGGACAAGGAGGTCCAGATTATGACAATACAATGTTGCGTATGTGAGAAAGTCAAGGACGACAGCCGCTGGATACACCGGAAAATTGACTCTCCGAAGGATGTATCCCACACGTATTGCCCGCACTGCCTGGAACAAAGTCTGGGCGCCATGCGCAAGGAATTGACGGTTCGCCGCCAATCCGCCGCGGTAGCCTGTTAGCCTTTATTACAACACGCCCCGCTGTGTTGTTATCACGCCGGAAGGAGCGCCCGCCATGGAGGGTTGGCGCTCTTTCTTTGTTTTTGCGCCGTCACCATCGAGTCAGTAGACTATCCCCCAAATCATTACCACAGGAGAATGGTCCATGAGTGTGTTGTTCTTGCTGGCGGCGGCGGTATTCGGGGCGGAGGAGCCGCTGGTTTATTTTGACCTTCAGAAGTGCCTCGCAGGATTACCCGAGGATTCGGTGCTCCGGTATGACACGGTAAAGTTCGTGGCGTCGCTGCAAGGCGTGGTGAACCGGGAGCGGCCCCGGCTGGCGCTGCGGTTTCTGGAGGCTTCACGCCAGGGGCAACCCATCAACCTGGATGATTACTGGCTGGAGATTGTACAGCGCGGGTTCTTGAAAGACCGGACGGTTCAGCGGGAAGACCAACTGGAGCGGCTGTTGCAGCTTTTCCCGGAAGCGTTGACGGGCGCGGTGATTTGGGACCCCGGGGTTCTTGCGACGGCGAATGTCGCGGCGACGATTTGCGGGGTGGAAGGCTGGCTGCCGGTGCGGGCGGACAGTGCGTTGTACAAGCAAGTGGTGGAGAGCGGCCCGAAATTACCGGTTAAATTATCCCTGGTGGGCAAGTTTGACGGAAACGAATCGGGCAGCAAAAAATGTGATGCGTATCTCTGGGCCAAGCGCGAATACCTGGATAAGGGCCTGTGCAATCCCGCCCTGATGGCCTATTATATTGATCCCTACACCCAGGAACCGGGCAAGGAAGGCTTTCACTACAACGACCTGTGCAATGCCACGCTCGTGAATCAGGATTATTACATCGCCAAGAAAGCCTTTTTTTTCGATCTGGGGGTGTGGCCGGATGAGACGCCGGTGGATGATCCGTCGCAGCCGCTGGGCGCGGACCGGAAAACGCTGTGCGAATTGCTCAAGGCGCAATATGCCCAAAACAAGGGGCAGCGGTTCACCACGGTCGGCGGTTTTGTGCCGTGGAACCTCAAATACACGAATCATGGCCCCGCGGGCGGAAAACATGAACCCGTGCCGTCGGAATGGGAATACGCGGCCCTTCTTTCTGCGCATAATGCGATTATGGACGCGGACGCCCTGGGCTTGTCGTGCCTGACGAACGCCTCGGCCTACATGCATGATCCGCTGCGGTCGCGCTATTCGCAAAACGCCCGGCCGCGTGGCGCCACGCTGGAATCCAAAACCTATGTGCTCATTTACATGGGCGACTATGATTCCGCCGCATGGTTGTCGCGCATGATTCCGGAAGTGTGGGATGATCCCGTGCGCGGGGAGTTGCCCATCGCGTGGGCCTTCAACCCCAATTTATCCGACCGCGTTCCCTATGTGTTCAATCATATTTACCAGACGCGCTCGGCGAATGACTGGTTCATGGCGGGAGATTCCGGCGCGGGTTATCTTAATCCGAACTTGCTCACGGGCAAGCGGCTGGGCAGCGGACTTCCGGCGGCCCTGGAACTGTGGGTTTCCCACAATTTGGCCTATTACCGCCGTTTCGACTATTCCATCACGGGCTTTGTCATAAACGGGTTTCACGGGAAAATGCCCTACGCGATTCAGGAGGCCTATGGACGCTTTTCCCCCGATGGCGTAGGCATGCAATTGGATTTCGACCGGGCCTTGGTGCACGGGATTCCGTTTCTGCGGCATGCCGGCGACATTTATCCCAACCTCGCCAATCTCGACGAGACCGCGAAACAGATGGCGGGGTTCGCCAAACCGGGCAAGCCGCAGTTCTTGATCTTCCGTTGGATACTTCAAAAACCCGGCACCGTGAAAGCCGTGCGCGATCTGCTCCGGCAAAGCTATCCGGACCCGCAATGGGAATTTTGCGATCCGTATACGTTTTTTGACCTCTACAAAATACACTTGAAACAGAGCGGGTTATAATAAATAAACGGTGCCGGCCACCTATTGTTTGCGGAAGATGGGTTAGTCCAGCGTGGTGCGCGTGACAATCCGCACGCGGGCGGCGGCGGAACGGGCGGATTCCAAGGCGTCATGGCGTGTGGGGCCTGTGGCCAGGACATGGCCGAGGCGGTCGCGGGAAGAAAGATCCGTCACGTGGCCAAGAATATCGCCTGGGTGCACCCTTACCGCCACGTCCTGAACACCGGGCACGGCGTGGGCGGCATCAAGCCCCTCGATTTGCTCCACCACGCCGGAATGGCTGGCAAGCCAGCACACGGCCGCGGCCTGCGGGGCGTTGGCGGCGCTATCAAACCCTTGCGCCCAATGCATCAACCGCGCCACCACCGGATCGGGAGTGTCCGCAATATGCATGGCGGTGATCCGCGCGGAGGCCGGTGTCACCACAAATTCCGTCTCCAGAAATCCGCCGTTGTGAGGCAGGGCGGCCTCGGCACGTTTCGCCCGGTCCATCAATTGATCATACGCGGCGGCCTCCAGGCCGGACGGCACACAGAATTCCACGGGCACGCCAAACGGCCCCTCCAATAATCGTTCGCTCATTATTTCGGCGGGGTAAAAAGCACCCCGCCGACCATATCCGATAACCCGATAACGATCCCCCGGCGCATCGGCCTGCACGAGTACGCCGGCATCGGGGCGCGGAAGGTGTTTTTGGGCCTTGGCCCACGCCAGGGAAAGGTCGGCGGGATTTTCCACCCGCATGCGCCACCCCTCGCCCGCGCTCACCCAGACGGGCCCGCCCAATTCCGCCGCGGTTTCTTCCGCCGCTTCGGGGGTCCATACGCGTTTGCAGGGGACCGTAATCCCCAGGGTGTTCAAGCATTCCAGCATACCGCACGGTTGCCTTGTTCTTTTCCGGCCTTTCCGGTGCTATGGTAGTATATACGCTTTCCGGCGCGAACAGGAATACAGGCGCAAGCAAAAACAGGAGAACATTCCATGCCATGGAAACCTTTTACGGGAATGACCGTGTGGTGTGTGGCGGCGGCGGCGATTTTGAGTGGATGCGGCGGCCCGGCCCCCGAGCCCGCTTCCGGCCCCGTTGTGCCCAAAAATGACGCGTCCGCGGCGCCTGTCCGCCCCGCGGAAGACGCCGGGACCCCCGTGGACGGCGATTGGATTGTGTCGCGTCTCCCGGTGGAGATGGCCACGCTGAACCCGCTGCTCTCGTCCCATGACGCCTATGCGAAAACCATCACGGATCTGATTTATGAGGGATTGCTCAAGCGCGACAACGAGACCTGGGAAATGAAACCCAATCTTGCGGAATCCTATGAAATTTCGGACGACAAACTTCTCTTTACATTCACCCTGCGCAAAGACGTGAAATTCTCGGTTGGTGTCCCCTTTACGTCGGCGGATGTGAAATTCACCTATGATATTTTGATGAATCCCGCCTCGGATTCCATGCCGCTGCGCAATTATTTCGAGAATGTGGACCGCTGTGAGACACCGGATGATTATACGGTCCGTTTTGTCTGCAAGCAGCCCTATTTCAAGACCCTGATCACATTGGGCGAAGATTTGCGGGTGTTGCCGAAGCACATTTTTGGCACGGGCGATTTCAACACGCATCCCAATAACCGAAAACCCCTGGGCACGGGGCCGTTTGTATTCGAGGCCTGGGATACCAACCAGCAGGTGGTGATTGCGCGCAATGAACAGTATTGGGGCGTGAAGCCGCATGTGCTGAAGCGTCAATACAAAGTGATTACGGACGACAACGCGGCGCTCCAAGTGTTGCAGCGGGGCGAACTGGACATTATGGCGATGACACCGGACCAGTGGGTGAGTTCCGCCGTCAACGCTCCGGAATTCGAGGCCAAATTCAACAAGCTGACCTATTTTGTCCCCAGCCACGGATATATCGGCTGGAATATGCGGCGCCCGGTGTTCAGCGACAAAAAGGTGCGCCAGGCAATGACCATGCTGCTGGACCGCCAGACCATCCTCGCCACCATTTTTCACGGGCTGGGCGTCGAAGTGACGAACTGTTTCTTTTTTGATTCGCCCGAGTACAACAAGGAACTGACCCCCTGGCCCTTTGATCCGCCGCGCGCCCGCCAACAATTGGAGGAGGCGGGGTGGGTGGACGCGGACGGCGACGGCGTGCGCGAGAAGGACGGGCGGAAATTCGAGTTCGAATTCATGGTGCCCTCCGGGTCGCCGGAAACCGAGGCCCTGGCCACGGTGTTCAAAGAAGAACTGAAAAAAGCGGGGATAAAAATGAACATCCGGCAACTCGAATGGGCCACCTTCGCGGAAACCGTCCAGAAACTCAATTTCGACGCCATGATCATGGGGTGGCAATTGGATCCGGAGCAGGACCCCTATCATAATTGGCATTCGAGCCAGGCGGAGCAGGGGTCGAATTATCCCGGCTTCAAGAATGCCGCGGTGGACACCATTATCGAGGAGGCGCGCAAGGAATTCGACATTGAAAAACGCGCGGCGATGTATCACCGCATGAGCGCCATCATTTATGACGAGCAGCCGTATACCTTTTTGTATTGCAGCAAAGCCCGCGTGGCCATAGACAAACGCTTCCGCAACGTCAAGGCCTACCGGCTCGGCCTCGACGGACGCGAGTGGTGGGTGCCCGTGGACCGGCAAAAACACCGGTGACGTCCATGGCCGGAAAATATCCGCACTGGAACAAAGTATTCGCCGGGGATTGTTCTCTTTGTGTATGATGCCTTAAGGCGGTAAATCGCGAGCGTGACAAATGGCGCCATTTCGTACAATAGCCGTGCTGCTGCTTCTTTTGGTCTCGGGAGAAGCGGCGGTATGGGCGTGCAATTCCGGAACCGTGCGGGACGCGGCGTTTCAGGGGAAGCGTGACACCCACCGGCTCTGCGTGATGGGCAACAAGGGCGATGCCGAAGCGGACGCCATTTATACACGGTTGAATCAGTGGTATCAGGCGAATAAGGAAGGTTTTAATCTACGGGTGGAACGTGTGAATGCGGATGACCCTGAGATTCGCTGGGAACGCTATGGGTTGCCTTCCGCGCCCCCTTCCTTCCCGGTTACGGTACTGGTGGGGATTTCCCTGTTTTTGCAGCAGTCCTTTCTGATTGAACATTGGGAACCGGCCCCGGAGGACAATGCGCTGGCGGCACTGCGCGCGACCCCCTCGCTGGAGGCCGCCAAACAACATCTGGTGGACGTGTGGGCGGTGCTGTTGTATGCGCGCGGCACCGGCGATGGGGCGGGCAAGGGCCAAGCCGTGCTGGCAAACCTGGTAAAGCGCTGGGAAACAGAACACGCACCGGGGGTTCACCTGGTTTTGCTCGAACGCGCGGACCCCCGTGAGAAAATCCTCTGTTCGTTCGCAGGCATCAAGCCGGAAGGGCCGGATTGGGCCGGCATCCTGTTTGGCCGGGGCCGCCTGATGGGGCCGCCGTTGCAGGGTGCGGACATTACGGAGGAAAACGCGGACCGTCTGCTCAAAAACCTCACCGTGCCCTGCACGTGCCTGCAGGAATCCATCGCGTTGGGGATTGACGTGCCCCTGGTGTGGGAACCCCGCCTGGATGAAAAATTCGCCTCCCTGGAGGCCGCCGCCGGGCATGGCTACAAAGAAATCAGCTTTGATGCCCAGGCCGAGGCTTTGGCGGCGGCGGTGCCGAATGAAGAAGGGCGGAAACTGTTGTGGGCGGTGCTGGCGCCCGCAGGCGCAATGGCCCTGTTGGCTTTGGCGGCGGCGGCGGGTATACTGTGGAAATGGTATGGCACACGAATGAGGGAACAGCCATGAACAAAGGCCTCACACTGCGCCACATCATCGTGGCGGAGATGAAGCAATCAAAGATTAACACCCTGCTCTGCCTGCTGACCGTGGTGGCGGCCACCAGCCTGTTGACGGCGCTGGGCACGATAACGGAAAGTTCCGTGGATGCGACCCGGCGCATGATGAAGGACATGGGGTTCAATCTGTTGATCACGGCGAAGGGCGTGGACCCCGCGCGGTATCAGGCGCTTGATTTCGACGGGGGCGACATGCCGGAAGACTATGTGGCGCAACTCACCGCAAGCACGGTCATGGCCCAGCATTTTGTGGGCAAGTATCAAAAGGCGCATCTATTCGATGTGGATATTCCCCAAAAA
>CAYXPO010000019.1:13362-20404 GCA_964466925.1 uncultured Nitrospirales bacterium | reverse complement strand
TCAACGCCGCGGGGGGGGCTTGTTTTGGACCGCCCCCGCGGCCAACGGAAAGGAGACGGAAGTATGGCCGCATTCACAACCGAGAGCGCGGTCCGGCTGAAATTCCAGGTGCCGGATGCGGCGGGCGCCCCGCAGGACCTTGTGCTGAAGAGCATCGCCGACGCGCATGAGGAAATTTTGAAGTGTCTGGCGCCGGGCGTAAACCCATCGGCCCCAGAAGCGACATTGATTTTGGGCGAAACACTGTTGGCGGGCGCCTGTCTGTTGAAGTCGCTGGCGGCAAAGGCGGCGGTGCAACAAAAAGAGGTGATGGTGGGCGGCCAGCGGGTGGACACCGGAAAACGCTATGCCGCCCTGATTGCGCTGAGCACCCAATCCAGCGATCAGGCGTGGGAACTCTTGCGCCCCTATTTGCGGGTTCCCCCGGCGGCCGCCGTGGCGGTGGTGACGGATACAACCCCCGTTTTGGGATAACCATCCACCGGAAACACACAACCTGGGAGAAAACGCTGTGGCTATCATTCTTGGTGCGTATACCTTTGACGCGGCGCGCACGGCGGTGGTGGAAAAATTTGAAGAGGTGGGGGGCCGGGATGCGCGCGTCATCCATCTCAAAGGCGTGGTGGAGGGCGCGGATTCCGAAGAGGCCCTGGAAGCCGGGCTGGATGTCATTATGCAAGCCGCCTCCGAACAGGGCGGGCAAACCCTGCTGTCGTTGCGTCCCGGACGGCGTCTTTATGTCCGCCGGACGGAATTTTCGCGGGAAATTCAACGGGAGGCCCTGACCGGGGCCTTTTGTCTGACATTGGAAGCGCATGATCCATGCGAGGAAGCCGAGACGCCCGTTACGGTGGCATGGTCCATTGCACAATCAGGGGCTACAAAAACCATCACCGTCCTGGGCACGGCGCCCGCGTTGCCGGTGATTACGCTGACCGCCTTGGGCACGCTCATCGAACCCGGCATCAGCGATGGAACACGGCGGATCACCTATCCGGGGACGGTGCCCAATGGAAAGTGCCTTGTACTGGACTGTGCGGCGGGGAGCGTCGTGGTGGACGGAATAGAGGTCACGCCGTATACCACAGGGCTGTTTCCGCAACTGGATCCCGGCGGGGCCACCCTGCGGTATTCGGATCACGCCAGCAGTTCGCATCAGGCTTCGGCAAGCATTACTTACCGGGATCGTTGGTGGTGATCATGAACTACACGATTGAAATTTACGACCTTTCGGGCCTGCGTGTGGCGGCTTATCATGACGTGCCTCTGCTGGATGTGGTGCATGCGGGGCCGGACCAGCCGGATACGGTTCGCGGCCTGCTGCCCAAGGAGGTGAAAACCCTGGGGCACACGTTCCGCCTGCGGGTGCTGGTGGAGGACCAGCCCTTTTGCGAAGGCTGGGTCGAAGGCGTGCTGCCGCAGTGGGGGGATACGGAAAAACTCATTCTGGACAAGTATGTCTCCTTTCATGAAGTGGTGGAATGCGAGGCCCGCAATCCCAAGGAGAACCTGCGCGGCGCTGTGACGCGCGCCTATGTCAACCGCGAGATCAGCGCCATTGTGAAGGACGTGATCAACAGCGCGCCCGGATCACTGCATTATTGGGTCCGGCATGCTGAATTTCCCGACGGGGCGTTTTGGGAATACCAAAAATTTCAGGCGCGCAAGGCCCCGGAGAGCGAACTGGGGACCGGGGACATTTCACAAGGCCAATGGGTGGGGCGGAACCGGATAGATTTTTCCGGCGCCTATGCGAAAGACGGTGACACCATCGCCGGGTTGGTGGTGGACGGGCAGCCTTGGCCGGACGTGCGCCTCATGATGATTGACGCGGAGGAACTCACCCGGAACAGCCACGCCATCGAGCGGCATCCGGAAGTGGCGGGCTGGACCGACGCCCAGTATGCCGCAAGCCCTTACAGGCGAAAGGCCGTGGCCGCCCGCGATCAACTCGACGGGTTGATCGGGGCGCGTGGTATTGATTACATCGAGTTGAACCCGCACAAGAACGCTTTGGGCGCCTTTGATGATCGGGTGGACGCCTATGGGCGGTACATGGCCCTGGTCTATGGCGGCCTCGTCTGCTTCAACGCCGCGCTGGTGGAATTGGGCGTTGCTGATGTGTATTTATGGCGGGATGGCCGGTATCTCGTGCCGGACATGGCGTTGAAGGAGTTTTATTCCTACAGCGGTATTCGCGAAGACTCGATTCAAGACACCGGCGTGGTGTTGACGGCGTTCGATGTTCGCGGAAGCGCCTTGGAGGCTTTGGCCGCCCTGGCGTATGCCGCGGGCGGATACGGGGTTTGGACCGATGCGGAACACGCGGTGCATTTCAGGAATATGGATCATGTGGACCGGGTGGTTTTGTATGATCCGCTCCGGATATCCGTGCAACTGGGTTCCCGTTCAGGAGAAGTATGCAACCACATCACTTTTGAGGGCAACCCGGTGGGCGGCGTATCCAACGCCCACTTCATCCGGGGTGACAGCATGGACGCTTTCGGCGTTCGCTCCAAAACGCTGAAGTGTTTCTCCATCACGCGGATCGAGGATGGGATGAAACTCGCCGCCGGATTGCTTCAGGATATTGCGTATCCGGAGACGGCGGGCGCCGTGAACTTCCTGGGGGGCGATCCGGACGTGCGTGTGGGGGATGTGCTCGAATTCCGGGGGAGTGTGTTCCGGCGTTTGGAGCAGGACCTGCCCGGTGCATGGGGTGGGCGCTTTGCCGGAAAACTGGCGGGGCGGGTATGCCGGGTGCGGCATCGCTTCACCGGAAACCAAACCGTGACCACCGCGTTCTTGACCTCGCCGTTGCGCTCCGTGCCGGACCCCCTGCATTTCATCGTGCGCGGCCAGCCTTCCGCGAGCGCGCTATTTGCCTTCCGGCTGGACGACACCGGGACAGGCCTGGATTTGGGATTTCATCTGGACTAACCGAAAAGGAGAAAGATCATGGCGGTTAAGGGACCTTCCTATTTGAAAACCACCTGGGCCTTCGAGGAACGGCCCGTGGCTTCGCTTAAACTCAACACTTGGGACGACCGCATTGAAGCGGCCCTGGAATTGGTGTTCTTCCTGCTCAATCAAACCTGGGGCGGCGGGAACGGGGTGATTCAAGGCGCCACGGCGGACGATTTGCGGGTCACCGCCTTGGCCGCGCCGGGGCTGTCCGTGCAGGTAAAACCGGGGTATGCGTTCATCAACAAGTTTCCCTATAAGCTGGCGCAAATAACGGGCACCACCACGGTTGCGCCCCCCACGGCCCATAACCGGATCGATCTGGTCGAGGCGTGCCTGGAGACCTGGAACGTAAACATAAAAACCGGCACGGAGGCCCTGTCGCCCTCCGCCCCCAGCCCTTCGGTGAATGGCATTCCTTTGGCCCGGCTTTATCTGCGCCCCGGCATGACCTGCATCCTCAACACCGATGATCTGACCAACGGCTACATCATTGACGCACGAACCTTTTTGGGATGATGCGGCATGTGCGAAACCGCCTCTCGATGCACCGGTTTGTCCAAAAAGTACCGGAAATTTGTCCTGTGCACACTGCTTTCTCGTAAAACGGGGCGGTTGTGCAATGACTGGGATGATGTTTCTGAATGGACCGGAGTGTGTGTATAATCGCCTCACGGAAAACGTTAACGCCGCTTATGAGGCATGCGGTTCAGCGTGATCGTATGCGGTGCCGGCAATGGAGGCGAAGGCATGCATACGTGTACACGCAGGCAGTTGCTCAAGGGTGGAACAGCGGCCATGGCCGCGGCGGGCGCCGCACAGACCCTGAGCGGATGCCGGAAGCCGCCCGCGCCCCCGGTAACCCCCGTGAATACCACGTCGCGGGTGGCGGCGGTGCGGGGAATCAATTTGCGCGAGATGACGCGCGAGATTCTGGAAAAATTCGGCGGCGCGGGAGCCATTGTCCATCCGGGTGAAACAGTGTTTATCAAGCCCAATTTCGGGGCGGTGGGCATGGTGAAATCCAATGCGGTCGCCGAGGGGGATTGCGCCAAGCCGGAGATTGTGGCCACGGTGGCGGAGGAATGCCTGAAGGCGGGCGCGGCGGAAGTGATTATTGGCGATGCGGGACAGGCCAAAACCTATTCGTGGAAAAAGGTGGTGACTCTGGATGGAAATTCGGACATGGCGGCGGAGGCGGAACGCCTGCGAAGCGCCTATCCCAACCAGACGGTAACACTCGCATGTTTGAATGCGGACTCCCCGGATTGGGATCCCATCCCGTCCCCCTATACCAAATTTGGCAGGATTTACATCTCCAGCCTGATTCATCGCGCGGACAAAGTCATTTCGATTCCGGTAATCAAGAGCCACCGTTGGACCCAGGTTACAGGCGCCTTGAAAAATTTCGTGGGAGTTACATCCACGGACCGGTACGGCCTGGGCATTCAATGGCGGTTCCTCTTGCATAGCAACGGGATCGAACAGTCCTTTCTGGATATTGCCCGGGCGCTCAAGCCGGACTTCACCATTATTGACTGTTCCATCTGTTGCGAAGGCAATGGCCCGCATGTGATGCCGGGATGGTGGGGCGCCACGGTTGATATGAAGGAACGCTTGGGCGATTGGCTCCTGCTGGCCAGCACGGATCTGGTGGCGGCGGACGCCACCGCAGCGCGGGTAATCAGCCATGACGTGCAGAAGGTGGACCATCTGGTGATGGCGTATAACCAGGGGATGGGCCAAATCCGGGAGGACATGATTCAACTCGACGGGGCGCGGCTGGAAGAGTTGCGGGTGCCCTGGAAACCGGCCGAACATACGGAAGGATTCACCCCGGTGCTTATCCCGGGGCTCATGCTGCTTATGGGAGGATAAACGAGGCCCTCGGGATTCGGTGGGCAACAATTCAACATGTCCATAAACATTGGGAGAAACGTATGATCTCTGTTCCATTCAACCGCAGGCATTTTCTGGGCGGCCTGGCGGCCGCCGCATCATTCAGCCTCCTGAAATCCTCCGCGGCAATGGGGGCCGAAGCAAACGCGCGGATCAAGGCGGGGCTGATTGGGCTCGGCGGGCGCGGGAGGATGATCGCGCAAATGCTCCAGGATCATGGCGGCTATCAGCTTATGTCCGTGGCCGATTATTTCCCGGAGGTTGCCGAACAGGCCGGAGAGAAGTTCGGTGTGCCCAAAAACAACCGCTTCAGCGGGCTGATGGGGTATAAGCGCCTGATCGAAAGCGGCGTGGACGCGGTGTTCCTTGAAACTCCGCCCTATTGTTTCCCCGAGCATGTGGCCGCCGCCGTCGAGGCGGGGTGTCACGTGTACATGGCGAAACCCGTGGCCTGTGACGTGCCGGGATGCCTGAGCGTGCAGGCGTCGGCGAACCGCGCCAAGGCGAATAACAAGGTGTTCCTGGTGGATTTTCAAACCCGGACCGACCCCTTCAACATCGAAGGGGTGGAGCGCGTGCATCGGGGTGAAATCGGGAAGATTGGGATGATCAGTTCTCTGTATTCGGACGAGAGCTTTCCGGATCCGCCGCCCACCGGCACGGTTGAAGGCCGCCTGCGCCATCTCATCTGGGTGAATGATGACGCGCTGGGCGGAGGCTATCTGGTGAACGCGGGCATTCACGCCGTTGACATGGCGCTGTGGCTGGCGGGCGCGCAACCCATCAGCGCCATGGGCGCCTCCCGCGTGGCGCGAAACGAACCGCACGGCGATTCGCACGACCTCTATTCCATTACGTATGAATTTCCGGACGGTTTGATCGTGAACCACCGGGGGGAACATCTTGACAACCGCTTCGATTTCCATTGCGATTGCGTTGCCCATTGCCAGGAGGGGTATCTGGAAACCAGCTACAACGGCAAGGCCCAGATGCTCGGCAACAAAACCGGCTGGAAGGGCGGTGATGTGACCAATCTGTATGATCAGGGCGCCCGCAGAAACATTGCCGCCTTCCACGAAGCCGTGTTGAAAGGCGACTGTGCCAATCTCACGGTCGAGCCAAGTATTCGCGCCAATCTTACCACCATCCTGGGCCGCGAGGCCGCCCTGCGCAAAACCCGCATGACCTGGGAGAATCTCCTGAAGGAAAACCGGCGCATCGAACCTGATCTGACCGGGCTGAACATGTAAGGGGCATGTCTTTTCCCCATTGAATTATGGCTGAAACAGATGATAGGTTTGCGTACACACAAGCGAGGGCCGTAGATGACGTTGAAAGAGAAAACAGCGCGCCGCAAAAAATCTCCTTCCATACAGGGGGCTGACACGGCATCCATGAAACAACCGCCCTGTTTTCCCGGCACGAAGGTGATCGAGGCTGTTTCTTTGTTCTATTTGTTTCTTCCCTTGCTGATTTTCATTTTTGGCTATTTGCGCTGGTGGTACGCCATTCCCACAGGCATGATCGTAGGTGTGGGAATGGTTCAGTATTTGCGCGACGTGTGGCGGCAACGCCTCGCGGAGGAAGACCGGCATGTTGCGCTAAAGAAGCTCCCCCGGCGCGTGTTCATAACCCATGCGGCCATCCTCCTGACCATTTTGATTCTGCTGCTTCTTTCCGGGACCGGGAATTTTGCCGTTCAGCCGCGTGATTACTACAAGCATAATGCCGTTTTGCGTGATCTAATTGAATTTTCCTGGCCTGCGGCGTATGCCGGCGGCGCGCCGGGCCAGGGGACGGGGGTCTTTGCGTATTATCTCGCGTTTTATCTCCCAGGGGCGATAGCCGGCAAACTATTCGGATATGGGACCGCGGAGTACTTCCAGTTCTTTTGGACAGGCCTCGGATTATGGCTGGCCTGCATGTGGTTTTTGCATCTGGCGGGACGGGAATCCTATGCCGTGGCCCTTCTTTTTTTCCTTTTTGGCGGACTTGACATCATTGCCTTCGCCTGTACCCGCCTGCTGCCCGAAATCGCCTTCGGCAATATTGATTTCTGGATCGCTGCATACATTACGTCCTTTAAGAGTCTGGGCGCCATGCTCCTTTTTTACCTGTCCCATTTTTCACAACTCCAGTGGATACCCCACCATGCCATTGGCACATGGGTTGCCATGGG